>NZ_JASATQ010000004.1:0-138032 GCF_038440415.1 Sphingomonas sp. OTU376
GGGGGGGGGGGGGGGGGGCTTTTGTTCCCCCCCCCCCCCCCCCCGCGGGGGCCCAGGGTAACCGAGCGAGACGGCAGAGAAACCCTGGGCCCCGGCCTTCGCCGGGGAGCGAGGGTGTGGGGAGCAACACCCAAGGAGAGCAGTTACAAAAGAAAAGGGGGAGCGTTGCCGCTCCCCCTTCGCATTTCCGATGATGCCGAAGGCTTATGCCCAGGCGGCCATCTTGGCTTCGAGGTTCTCGCGGATCGCCTCGAAGAACTGCTCGGTGGTCATCCAGGGCTGGTCCGGACCGATCAGGATCGCGAGATCCTTGGTCATCTTGCCGCTCTCGACGGTCTCGATGCAGACCTGCTCGAGGGTCTCGGCGAACTTGGTGACGTCCGGGGTGTTGTCGAACTTGCCGCGGAACGACAGGCCCTGGGTCCAGGCGAAGATCGACGCGATCGGGTTGGTCGAGGTCGCCTTGCCCTGCTGGTGCATACGGTAGTGACGGGTGACGGTGCCGTGGGCGGCTTCCGCCTCGATCGTCTTGCCGTCCGGCGACATCAGGACCGAGGTCATCAGGCCGAGCGAACCGAAGCCCTGCGCGACGGTGTCCGACTGGACGTCGCCGTCATAGTTCTTGCAGGCCCAGACGAACTTGCCCGACCACTTGAGCGCCGAGGCGACCATGTCGTCGATCAGGCGATGCTCGTAGACGATGCCGGCGGCCTTGAACTTGTCGGCGAACTCGGCGTCGAAGGTCTCCTGGAACAGGTCCTTGAAGCGGCCGTCATAGGCCTTGAGGATCGTGTTCTTGGTCGAGAGATACAGCGGCCAGCCGCGGTCGAGCGCATAGTTCATGCTCGCCTTGGCGAAGTCGCGGATCGACTCGTCGAGGTTGTACATGCCCATGGCAACGCCGGCGCTCGGGAAGTCGAACACTTCATATTCGAGCTCGTCGCCATTGGTGCCGACCCACTTCATCGTGAGCTTGCCGGCGCCGGGGACCTTGAAATCGGTCGCGCGATACTGGTCGCCGAACGCGTGGCGGCCGACGACGATCGGGTCGGTCCAGCCCGGAACCAGCCGGGGAACGTTCTTGATCACGATCGGCTCGCGGAACACGACGCCGCCCAGGATGTTGCGGATCGTGCCGTTCGGCGACTTCCACATCTTCTTGAGGCCGAATTCCTCGACGCGGGCTTCGTCCGGGGTGATCGTGGCGCACTTCACGCCGACGCCGTACTGCTGGATCGCCTTGGCGGAATCGATCGTGACCTGGTCGTCGGTCGCGTCGCGATTCTCGACCGAGAGATCGTAGTACTTCAGGTCGATGTCGAGATAGGGCTTGATCAGGCGCTCACGGATCCATTCCCAGATGATCCGCGTCATTTCGTCGCCGTCGATCTCCACGACGGGCGTTGCAACCTTGATCTTCGCCATTGCTCGCTGTTCCTTTTAAGGGGTTTGGCGAGCGTCTAGGAGGATGGGGCGGGGGGATCAAGCCCGCCCCGGCAACCGGTATCAGTCGTTCCAGGCCCACCACAGCTGCGCGGGCGGAATATTGATCCACTCCATCGCATGATCGATGTGCGACCAGTGCGGGGTGAGGAAGTTCTTCACGCGCGGGTTGTACTGGTAGACCAGGAATGCGCCGCCCTTGCGGATCACCTCGCGGGTCGCCTTGGCGATCGCGTCGCCCACGCCCGGGGGCAGGGTCGAGAAGGGCAGGCCCGAGGCGATATAGTCGGCATGCTCGAAGCCATGCTCGGCGATGATCTGCTTCACGTCGGCGGCCGAGCCCTGGACCGCGATCAGGCGCGGATCGGGGATGCTCTGCTTCAGGTAGCGGATGAAATCGGGATTGGTGTCGATCACGATCAGCTTGCCGTCGGCCGACAGCTTGTCGAGGATCGGGCGGGTGAAGGTGCCGACGCCGGGGCCGTACTCGACGAAGAGCTTGGTGTTCTCCCAGTCCACGGGCGCGAGCATCTTGTTGATCGTGAAGCGCGACGAGGGCGCGACCGCGCCGACCATCACCGGGCGCTTCAGGAAACCGCGGAAGAACATGCCCCAGGGCGACGGCGTGCCGGCAGGGCGGCGGTTACGCGTACGGGCCTTCGCGGCGGTGGAAGCGGGCATGGGCGACCTTATTACAATTTCAGGACAGTCGCCCGCATTTGGGCAATTCGAGCGAACATGCAAGCGCAGCGACTGCATTTCACCGCATCCGCAGGCGTTCAGCTGTGGGCAAGTCCCGGTTCGGCACGATGGAGGCGTAACGAAGGAGGGTGGCGTGATCGGATCGGCGATGATGTTGTGGCTGGCCGGGCAGAGCGTCGCCGCGCCCGAGCTGATCAGCAGCGCGGACAGGTTCGCACCCATCGGCGACGCCGCGCTGGTGGCGCTGGCGAAGACGCCGTTCGATCCGAAGAGCGATCGGCGCAAATGGGTGCTGGCCGTGGGCCTGCACCGGGGCGTGCAGGTGGTGGCGAGCTATGTCTGCTCGGACGTCTGCCCCGACTATACGAAGCGAATCATCCGCTACAACCTGCGCGCCGGGCCGGGCTGCGAGGCTGCGGGCGGCGTCTCCAAGGCGCTTGCCGTGCCAATGGGGATCGGCGTGGGGCAGCGGCTCTACTGCCCGCCGGCAGTGATCGCGGCGCTCCAGGACTAGTCGGGCTTGCCGCATCGATACGCGGCATATTTTCCGGGAAATAGGCGACGGGATGCGCGTTTTGTCAGGTGCGTTGTGTTCGCTGCAACAGGGAGCTAGAGCCTGCCGATGGCATCCATGGACAAGCCCCCGCTCGGCACTCCCACGATCAAGTGGCGTTTTCCCGACATCCACCCCGAGGGCCGCAAATATGTGGCGATCGCGGCGGCGATCGCGCTGCTCAGCCTCTTCGTGTTCGATTTCATCACCTGGCCCCTGGTGTTCCTCACCTTCGGCGTCGCGGCATTCTTCCGCGATCCGATCCGGGTGACGCCGCAGGCCGAGGGCGTGCTGGTCGCGCCGGCGGACGGCCTCATCACGATGATCCAGCGGGTGGAGCTGCCGCCCGAGCTCAAGGGCGCGCAGGCGCTGGGCGAGGCGCCGATGGTGCGCGTGTCGATCTTCATGAGCGTGTTCGACGTCCATGTGAACCGCACGCCGATCACCGGCACGATCCGCCACGTCATCTATATCTCGGGCCGTTTCCTCAACGCCGACCTCGACAAGGCGAGCGAGGAGAATGAGCGCCAGCACTTCATCGTCGAGGACAAGAACGGGCTGCGCATCGGCTTCACCCAGATCGCCGGCCTGGTCGCGCGGCGCATCGTCAGCTTCACCAAGCCGGGCGACATGGTCGTGGCCGGCCAGCGTGTCGGCCTGATCCGCTTCGGCAGCCGCGTCGACGTGTTCCTGCCCGAGGATTATGTGGCGCAGGTCACGCTCGGCCAGCGCACCATCGCCGGCGAGACGATCATCGCGAAGAAGGGCGGCGCGGCCGTCACCGGCATCTCGCAGTGAGTGACCGGCGCGGCGACACACGGTTCCCGCGCACGCTCCGGCCCCGTCGCATGCGGCGGATGCGGCCGGTGCGGGGCATCCCGCTGCGCGCCATCGCGCCCAATACCGTCACTGCGCTGGCGCTCTGCTCGGGCCTGACCGCGATCCGCTTCGCCATCGACGGCAAGTGGGAGCTGGCGGTGCTGATGGTCCTCATCGCCGGCCTGCTTGACGGGATCGACGGCAAGATCGCCCGGATGGTGCGCGGCGAGAGCCGGTTCGGTGCCGAGCTGGACAGCCTGTCCGACGCGATCTCGTTCGGCGTCGCGCCGGCGCTGATCCTGTATCTGTGGTCGCTGCAGACGCTGGGCCGGTTCGGCTGGATGATCGCGCTGATCCACGCGCTGTTCTGCGCGCTGCGTCTCGCTCGCTTCAACGCGCAGATCGACGCAGAGGAACAGCCGCACAAGTCCGCCGGTTTCCTGACCGGCGTGCCGGCGCCGGCTGCCGCGGTGCTGACGCTGCTGCCGCTCTATCTCTGGCTGTTCACCGACGAGCCGCATCTGCGGATGCCGGTGGTGGTGGCGCCCTGGACGGCGTTCATCGCGGTGCTGATGATCTCGAGCGTGGCGACCTTCGCGCCGCATGTCCGGCTCAAGCAGCGCATCCGCTTCGAGGCGATCGCCGTGCTGGTGGTACTGGTCGCGGCCCTGGTCGCAGCGCCCTGGCCGACGTTGGCGGGGATCGCGATCCTCTATCTGGTCTCGATCCCGTTCAGCATGCGGAGCTATCGCCGGATCAAGCAGCTTCGCGCAGCGGGAACGCCGCGGGGCGGCGCACCGGAGTCGCATAGCGGACAGTGACGCGGCTCGGCACCAGCTCGGGCAGCGGCTGGACGAGATTGCTGCCGATCAGCTCGCGCATGCGGGGAAGCGCGGCGACGATCGAGGAGACGATCGTCCAGCCGGCAACGGCGAAGGCGGCGGCGAACAGCAGAACGATAAGCAATGCAGTCATCACTTGGCTCCCAAAACGCGCCGAACTTGGCGAGAACCCTGCGATTCCAACCTTTTGGCGCCCGCTGACGTTCCCTGTCCGCGTTGTGAACTCGTTATGTTCCGTTAACGTTCCATTGTCAAGCGCATGTTCTTCGCTTGTTCCAATGCCGCGAAAGCGCGTGCTTGCCAGCATGTCCGGCTTGCCGATAGCATCGTGGGAATAAGGGGGAGGGACATTGCATGCGACTGAAGATCCTGGCCGCGATGGCGGCTGTGACGACGCTATATGCCGATGCCGCCGCGGCGCAGGCGATCAATCTCCAAAGCTGTCCGGCGACGAAGCTCGAGGCGAGTTCGCTGATCTCGAAGCTCAAGCAGAATGGCGAGGCGCCGGGCGGCACGCTTTCCTTCGATACCGGCAATCTGCGCTTCCAGGGCGATCCGGTGCAGGGCCTGTACACCAACCGGGATACGGGCTGGCTCCATATCCGTCTGCCGCGCGGACCGTCCGCCTATGCGGCGGTGGTACGGGCGGCGCATGCGGCCGACGCCGCGCGGGTCAATTGCGACGAACCTGACAAGGGCTGCTATATCCGCATGAACGACAAGCGTGCCTGGGGGCTCTACAGCCTCGACTTCTCGACCTTCGAGGGGCGGTTCGTGAAGGAAGGCGAGCCGGACGGGCGCTACCTGATCTGCTTCTATTGATCTGATTCCCTCCTATATGAACAGCCTGGTTGCGTTCCTGCGCGCTTTCGCGTAGGGGCGCCGCCTCAACCCCGCATGGGAAGCATCATAACCCGGTGCCGAACGCCGTTCGGTCACTCGCTTCCCAGAGGAACAACCGGAAGGAGTTATCCCTATGGCGGCACCTGTCGTCTCTCTGCAGCAGCTGCTCGAATCGGGCGCGCACTTCGGTCACCAGACCCACCGCTGGAACCCGAAGATGAAGCCCTACATCTTCGGCGAGCGCAACGGCGTTCACATCATCGACCTCTCGCAGACCGTGCCGCTCTTCGCGCGCGCGCTTGAGTTCGTGAACTCGACCGTCGCCGCCGGCGGCAAGGTGCTGTTCGTCGGTACCAAGCGCCAGGCCCAGGAGCCGATCGCCGAGGCAGCTCGCCGCGCCGGCCAGCACTTCGTCAACCACCGCTGGCTGGGCGGCATGCTCACCAACTGGAAGACGATCTCGCAGTCGATCAAGCGCCTCAAGACGCTCGAAGAGCAGCTCGGTGGCGACACGCACGGCCTGACCAAGAAGGAAGTGCTGCAGCTCACCCGTGAGCGCGACAAGCTTGAGCTCTCGCTCGGCGGCATCCGCGACATGGGCGGCCTGCCCGACGTGATGTTCGTGATCGACGCGAACAAGGAAGAGCTGGCGATCAAGGAAGCCAACACGCTCGGCATCCCCGTCGTCGCGATCCTCGACTCGAACGTGAGCCCGGACGGCATCGCCTTCCCGGTTCCGGCGAACGACGACGCCTCGCGCGCCATCCGCCTGTACTGCGAAGCGATCGCCATTGCGGCGACCCGCGGCAACCAGGACCGCCAGGCGAGCTTCGGCGTCGACCTGGGCGCCCAGGAAGTCGCTCCGGTCGAGCCGGCGCTGACCGAGACCGCCGAGCAGGCAGTCGAGGGCGAGCGTCAGATCGACGCGTAAGCTTGTAACTGATTGTCTCCGAACTGACATAGGCGCGCATTAGGCGCCCGGTCAGTTCGGGGCGTCATCCCATCCCCGTTCGGGCTGCGCGTGTCGAAGCCCCGTACTTCTTCTCCCGTGCCGGGCCAAAGAAGGCGGCCCTTCGACAAGCACAGGGCGAACGGGGATTGATTTATCGGCCGTGCCACGGCGCGGCCTAACCAAGAGGAAAGAAACATGGCCGAGATCACCGCAGCAGCCGTGAAGGAACTCCGCGAGAAGAGCGGCGCGGGCATGATGGACTGCAAGAAGGCGCTGACCGAGACCAACGGCGACATCGAAGCCGCAACCGACTGGCTGCGCACCAAGGGCCTCGCCGCCGCCGCGAAGAAGTCGAGCCGCACCGCCGCCGAGGGCCTGGTCGGCCTGGCCGTTGCCGGCACCAAGGGCGTTGCCGTCGAAGTCAACTCGCAGACCGACTTCGTCGCCAAGAACGACATCTTCCAGACCTTCGTTCGTGACGTGACCGCGGTTGCGCTCGAGCTGGGCGACGACATCGAGGTGATCAAGGCGGCTCCGCTGCCGGCCGGCACCGTCGAGGAAGTGCTGACCAACAACATCTCGACCATCGGCGAGAACCAGGTTCTGCGCCGCGCCAAGCAGGTGCAGGTCTCGCAGGGCGCGGTGATCCCGTACGTCCACAACGCGCAGGCCCCGGGCCTGGGCAAGATCGGCGTGCTCGTCGCGCTCGAGAGCGATGCCGGCGTCGATGTGCTTGAGCCCCTCGGCAAGCAGATCGCGATGCACGTCGCGGCTGCCTTCCCGCTGGCGCTGTCGGTCGAGGACCTCGATCCGGAAGTCGTCGAGCGTGAAGCCGCGATCCTGCGCGAGAAGAACGCCGAGAAGATCGTCGGCAAGTCGGCCGAAGTCGCTGAGAAGATCCTCAACGGCCCGATCGAGAAGTTCAAGAAGGAGAACGCTCTCCTGACCCAGCTTTTCGTGATGGACGGCAAGACCCCGGTTCAGGACGTGATCGCCAAGGCGGCCAAGGACGCCGGCGCTTCGATCGTGCTGAAGGACTATGTCCGCTTCCAGCTCGGCGAAGGCATCGAGAAGGAAGAGAGCGACTTCGCTGCCGAAGTGGCTGCGACCGCCGGTCTCACCAACTAAGGTCTTCCCGGACCTGATGCGCGGGCGCTGTCACCCCAGGGTGGCGGCGCCCGTTTGCATTTCGGCGATTATCCGTCGTCCGCGGCAGGGGGGGGCTGCAATGCACCGGTCGATCTTGCGGTGTCGGATGCTGGCGGTAAGCTCGTCTACGTTGTGTAACGCGGAGTGTTCGGCAATGCGGTTGGGGTGGGGCGCGGTTCTTGTCGCCATGGCGCTTGCCGGCTGCGACGGTGGCGGGAGCACATCTTTTCCCGCGCCGACACCGACGCCCACTACCACGCCGGCGCCCACACCTACCCCCAGTCCCAGCCCCACACCGACTCCCACGCCGGCGGCCTATGAGACCGCGTTCGATTTCTCGCGGAATCGCACCATTCCGATGTTGTTCTTCAATTATCCCCAGGGCTTCGAGTATGAGGTCGGCAAGAAGCCGCAGCCCTACATCGTGGATGATTTCCATTTCTCCCAGGATCCTGCCGCCGGAACGGTCGAGATAGGATATGGATATGGCGCTGTGGGAATGTCCTTGGGAGATTTCCACTTCTTCTATCGGGCAAATCCATACAACGGTGTTTTGTATAATTCTCGGGCCGATATCCTGCGTGCGGATACCAATACCGGCCCCTATTCGCGCCGTGCGGTAGTCATTTTTCCCGTCGCCGGCATCCAGTACGCCGCCACGGGCGAGGGGAATAAGCCCGTCGCCGGAGCGGGGGGATATTTCGAGAGAATGCTCCTGGGCGCCCGAACCCGGCCGGGGGATGCGCCCGCAGCCGCCACGCTGACTTATCCCATTGCTCCGGACAGCTACAAGACGCTGGGCAGCTCGGGCGTCGAGACGCTCCTGTATCCTTCAGGCAACCTGGTCGTGAACACGGCGACCAGGGCAGTCGGCGGTACGATAACCGTTCCTTCGCTGAGCGGCGGACCCGCGGTGCACCTGACCATCTCCGGAACGCTCAATGCAGCGGATCTGAGCCTGTCCGGTGACGTGACGAATGATGCATCGATACCGGCGGGATCCTTTGCGGGCTGGCTGTTTGGTCCGTCCGCGACGGAAGCCGGCATCCTCATTCAAGTTGCCAACACGAAGACCGTTCAATCCTATTTCTTTCCGGTGGTGGGCAAGCGCGCGTCCTGAGCGGGTCGCTCCCGATCGGTGGCAGCCCTTTGCGTTTCACATTGTTGCGCAGGGGCGGGTGCTGCCGCAATCTCTCGACATTGTGCGCTTGGTTTCCTACCAATCTAATACCTTTCACCGGCAGGAGCCTGTTCAATGCGAGAATCCCGTTCCCTTCGTGCTGCTGTTCTGGCCCTGGCGATGGGAAGCGCGATGCCGGCATTGGCCCAGGTCTCGACCGCGCCCGCGATCTTCCCCGCGCCGGTGTCGCTGCGCCTGTCGGGCCCGAGCGTCGCGCTGGGCGATGCGGTGGTTCTGGTGCGCGAGGCGGGTGCGGATGCAGCGACCGAGAAGCTGGTGCGCGCGGTCCTGACCGAAGCCGGCGTGAAGAACATCCGTGTCGAGACGGTGCTGCCGAAGCGGCTCTATCTCACCCATGTCGTGATCGGCGGCGCCGGGGGCGCGGCGGTACGTGACGCGCTGGCGCGGACCGGCGGCGAAGTGCCGGCCAAGGCCGAGGGTTATGCGCTGGCGAGCGCCGCGCAGGGCGACGGCGCGCTGATCGTGCTGGCGGGCAGGGATGGCGACGGCCTCTACCATGCCGCGCAGAGTCTGCGGCAGATCGTGGCGCGCGGGCGCGTCTCCTCGGTGGTCGTCTCCGACTATCCGGCGATGCCTGTGCGCGGCTCGATCGAAGGCTTCTACGGCAAACCCTGGTCGATGGCCGAGCGCGAGGACCACATCGCCTTCCTCGCCCGGTTCAAGGCCAATACCTATATCTACAGCCCGAAGGACGATGTGTTCGCCCGCGACAAGTGGCGCGATCCCTATCCGGCCGACACGCTGAGCGCGCTGGGCAAGGTGGTCGACGTTGCCAATCGCGAGCATGTCAACTTCGTCTATGCGATCTCGCCGGGGCCCTCGATCTGCTACAGCGACGCCGCCGACCTGGAAGCGGTGCGCCGCAAGTTCGCCGCGCTGCGCGGGCTGGGCGTGCGCAGCTTCTATGTCGCGCTCGACGACATCGAATATACCAAGTGGAACTGCCCGGCCGACGAGGCGGCGTTCGGCGCGCCCGGCCAGAAGGCTGCCGCAGCCGCGCAGGCGAAGCTGCTCAACGCGGTGCAGGCGGACCTGACGGCGGCGGGCCATGGCTCGCTGACCATGGTGCCCACCGAATATTACAACACCACGGAATCGCCCTACAAGGCGGAGTTGCGCAAGGCGCTCGATCCCCGCGTGGTGGTGCAGTGGACCGGCACCGATGTTGTGCCCGCCTCGATCTCGGTGTCCGATGCGAAGAACGCCACCAAGGCATTCGGCCGCAAGACGCTGCTCTGGGACAATTACCCGGTGAACGATTTCGGCGAGACCACCGGGCGGCTGCTGATGGCCCCTTATGACCGCCGCCAGGCCGGGCTTTCGGCGGAGCTGAGCGGTATCGTCTCCAACCCGATGAACCAGGAAGTGGCGAGCCGTCCCGCGGTGGCCGGCCTGCTGGCCTTCTCGTGGAACGACCGCGACTATGACGTCCAGCGCACCTGGCGTGCGGCGGCGCTCGACCTGGCCGGCGGCGATGCCGGGACCGCCGAGGCACTGCTGACCTTCTTCGATACCCAGCATGTCGCGCCGACCTTCGGTCACCTGCCCTGGCAGCCCCAGGCGCCGAAGCTCCGGGCGTTGATCGATACCGCGCGCGACGCGCTGGCCGACAACGACCCGCACGCGATCGAAACCGCGCTCATCGACCTGGGCGAGGCGGCGGACGCGCTGGCGGCGGCGCCTGACCGGATCCGTGCCGGGGTGGTCGTGCCCGGCTTCGTGCACGAGACCGGGCCGTGGCTCGATGCCGCGCAGCTCTGGGGCCGTGCCCTGCGCCTGACCGTGGACGGCCTGGCTGCTGCCCGCGCCGGCCAGCCGGGCGCCGCGCGCTATTTCGCCGAGGCGACGGAACTGACGAAGAAGGCTGCGGCGATTCGCTCGATCGCCGGCGCCACCCGCTTCGAAGGGCCGGTAAAGGTGGCGGACGGCGTGCTGGACAGCTTCATCAGCGACGCGCCGGGCCTGATCTACGTCGCTCCGGCGCCTTCGCCGAAGGACTGATCGCGCCGGAACCGGCATCGTCCACAGCTGTTACCGTTGTCACGAGCGGACGCATGGCAAATAGGCCGTGCGCCCGCTTGTCCCTTTGGGCGCGCTCCTCTAGGGTCCGCGCCGCTTCCCCGTATCCGGCGTAACCAAAAGGCTTTCATGACCGCTCCTCGATTCAAGCGCATCCTCCTCAAACTCTCGGGCGAGGTCCTGATGGGGCAGGGGCAGTTCGGCATCGATCCGGAGACCTGCGAGCGCGTGGCGCTCGAAGTGAAGGCGGCCAAGGAGAGCGGGCTTGAGATCTGCATGGTCGTCGGCGGCGGCAACATTTTCCGCGGCCTGGCCGGCGCGGCGCAGGGCTTTGACCGCGCCTCGGCCGATTACATGGGCATGCTGGCGACCGTGATGAACGCGCTGGCGATGCAGAACGCGCTGGAGAAGGTGGGTGTCGACACCCGCGTCCAGTCGGCGATCCCGATGGCATCGGTTTGCGAGCCCTATATCCGCCGCCGTGCCGAGCGCCACATGGAGAAGGGCCGCGTCGTCCTGTTCGCCGCCGGCACCGGCCTGCCGTTCTTCACCACCGACACCACCGCGGCGCTGCGCGCGGCCGAGATGCAGTGCGACGCGCTGTTCAAGGGCACCAGCGTGGACGGCGTCTATGATGCCGATCCGAAGAAGGTGCCGACGGCAAAGCGTTACGATACGCTGAGTTTCAACCGCGTCCTCGCAGACAATCTGAAGGTGATGGACGCCTCCGCGGTCGCCCTGTGCCGCGACAACAATATCCCGATCGTCGTGTTCAACATCCGCGATGCCGGCAACCTGACCAAGGTGCTGGTGGGCGAGGGCACCTCGACCATCGTCCAGAACGAAACCCAATCCGCATAAGAAGGAGCCGATAATGGCCGCTTACGACAAGGCCGACCTCGAGCGCCGCATGAACGGCGCGGTGGAGTCGCTGAAGCATGACCTGCAGGGCCTGCGCACGGGCCGCGCGAGCACCACGTTGCTCGAGCCGGTGACCGTCGAGGTTTACGGCGCACACATGCCGCTCGCCCAGGTGGCGACGGTTGCGGCGCCCGAGCCGCGCCTGCTCTCGGTCACCGTGTGGGACAAGTCCAACGTCGGGCCCGTCGAGAAGGCGATCCGTTCGGCCGGTCTCGGACTCAACCCGATCACCGACGGCCAGACGCTGCGCCTGCCGATCCCGGACCTGACCGAGGAGCGCCGCAAGGAGCTCGCCAAGCTCGCCAGCAAATATGCCGAAGCCGCCCGCATCGCCGTGCGCAACGTGCGCCGCGACGGCAATGACAGCCTGAAGGCCGACGAGAAGAAGGGCGTTTTCTCGGAAGACGAGCGCAAGCGCCACGAGACCGAGGTGCAGAAGCTCACCGATGCCACGATCGCCGACATCGATGCGGCGGCCGCTGCCAAGGAAAAGGAAATCCTGGGCAAGTGACGTCGTCGCGCGCCCTGCCTGTTTCTTGCCGGAATGACGTCAGCGGTGCGTTCTATGGCTGCTAAGCCCGTTCCCGAGGCGGAAGGTGCGGCGCCCCCGCGCCACGTCGCCATCATCATGGACGGCAATGGCCGCTGGGCGAAGAAGCGGTTCCTGCCGCGCATCGCCGGGCACAAGCAGGGCGTCGAAGCCGTGCGGCGCATCAGCCGCGCGGCGCGCACCCTCGGCATCGAGGTACTGACGCTCTACGCCTTCTCCTCGGAGAACTGGCGGCGCCCGGAGGAGGAGGTGCGGGACCTGATGGGCCTGCTCCGCCACTTCCTGGCGAGCGAGCTCGACGAGCTGGTTTCCGAGGGCGTCAAGCTCCGGGTGATCGGTGCGTGGCGCAAGCTCTCGCCCGATCTGGTCGCGATGATCGAAGGCGCGATGGCACGCACCGCGAACAATCCCGGCCCGACCCTGGTGATCGCGCTTAACTATGGCGCCCAGGCCGAGCTGGCCGAGGCGGCGCGCGCACTGGCCGAGAAGGCGCGGGCAGGGGAGATCGATCCCGCATCGATCGACGAGGCGGCGTTCGAGGCCGCGCTCGATACGGGCGACCTGCCGCCGCTCGACCTGCTGATCCGCACCTCGGGCGAGCAGCGCCTGTCGAACTTCCTGCTCTGGCAGGCGGCCTATGCCGAATTCCTGTTCGTCGACACGCTGTGGCCGGACTTCGACGAGAAGGCGCTGGCCGCCGCGCTCGACCAATATGGCCGCCGTCAGCGCCGTTTCGGGGGCCTGTGAGCAAGAACGGTTCCGAACTCGCCACCCGGCTGGGTGTCGCCTTCATCCTGATCGGCCTGGCCTTTGCCGCGCTCTATTCCGGCGGCCTCGGCTTCTGGGTGGTGGTCAGCGTGGCCGGCGTGCTGATGATGGGCGAATGGGCGTTGCTCGCCGGCGCCAGCGACAAGGGCAAACGGCTCGCGCAATATGCGATCTCGGTGCCGCTGGCGGCGATGGCCCCGGGCCTCGCGGCCGGGCCGGGTTTCCTGGCGCTGGGCCTGATCCTGGGCGCCTTCTTCTTCCTGGTTATCATCACCCGCGGGCTGCAGCTGGCACTTGGCGCCTTCTATGTCGGCCTGCCGATCCTGGCGCTGGTGCTGCTCCGCGAGCAGCCGCAACAGGGCCTGCTGCTTACCTTCTGGGCGATGGCGCTGGTCTGGGCGTGCGACAGTGCCGCCTATTTCGCCGGTCGTGCGATCGGAGGCCCCAAGCTTGCCCCGGCGATCAGCCCGAACAAGACCTGGGCGGGGTTCCTCGGCGGCGTTGCGGGTGCGACGCTGTTCGCCTTTGTGCTGGTCTGGCTGTTCCACCTGCCGGTCGCGCTGGCCTGGGCGACGCCGGTGCTCGGTGTGCTGTCCCAGCTCGGTGACCTGTTCGAGAGCCATCTCAAGCGCTGCGCCGGCGTGAAGGATTCGGGGAACCTGCTTCCCGGCCATGGCGGCGTGCTCGATCGGCTCGACGGGCTGGTCACGGTCGCGCCGGTGGCGGCGCTGCTGGTGCTCTGGCTGGCCCGATGAAGCGCAGTGTCACGATCCTGGGCGCCACCGGATCGGTAGGCGGCTCGACGCTCGACCTGATCGAGCGCGAACCCGATCGCTTCGAAGTGATCGCGCTGACCGCCAACAGCGATGTCGAGAAGCTTGCCGCGGCCGCGATCCGCACCGATGCGCGCCACGCGGTGGTGGCGGACGAGAGCTGCCTCCCGGCGCTGCGCGACAAGCTTGCCGGCACGGGCATCACCTGCGCCGGCGGCGCGGAAGCCGTTTGCGACGCGGCGCGGATGGGCGCCGACTGGACGATGGCGGCGATCGTCGGCCTGGCCGGGCTCGGCTCGGCAATGGCGGCGATCGAACGGGGCGGCACGGTGGTGCTCGCCAACAAGGAGCCGCTGGTTTCGGCCGGCGATCTGGTCACCGCGGCGGCACGACGCCACGGCGCCACGATCCTGCCTGCCGATTCGGAGCATAATGCGATTTTCCAGTGCTTCGATTTCGAGCGCCCGGAACGCGTGCGGCGGATCATCCTGACCGCAAGTGGCGGTCCGTTCCGTGATTGGGACCTGGAAGCGATGCGCGGCGTCACGCCGTCCCAGGCATGCGCGCATCCCAACTGGTCGATGGGCGCCAAGATCTCGGTCGATTCGGCGACGATGATGAACAAGGGTCTCGAGCTGATCGAGGCGGCGCGGCTGTTCCCGGTCGCTAATGACGCACTTGAAATATTGGTGCATCGCCAATCGGTTATCCACTCGATGGTGGAATATGTCGATGGATCGGTGCTGGCCCAGATGGGCCCTTCGGACATGCGCGTGCCGATCGCGCACACGCTCGCCTGGCCCGACCGGATGGCGACGCCGATGCCGCCGCTCGACTTTGTGGCAATGGCAAGGCTGGAATTCGAGGCGCCCGACGCGGTGCGCTTCCCTGCCTTGCGACTGGCCCGCGAGGCGCTGGAGGCCGGGGGCGCTCGGCCAGCGATCCTCAACGCGGCCAATGAAGTGGCTGTCGCGGCCTTCCTTGCGGGCCGTCTCAACTTTCTTGAAATTGCCGCAATCTCTGCCGATACGCTTGACCGCTATGACCCGGTCGCTCCGGAAAGCCTCGAAGCCGTTTGGGCAATCGACGCCGAGGCTAGGCGGATCGCGGGCGAGCGTGTGAAGGACGGCGTCGCTTGATTCAATCTCCCGGCATCCTGGTCACCATCCTGGCGTTCGCGCTGGTGCTCGGGCCGCTCGTGTTTCTGCACGAGCTGGGTCATTACCTCGCCGGGCGCTGGTTCGGCGTGAAGGCCGACGAGTTCTCGATCGGCTTCGGCCGCGAGGTCGCCGGCTTCACCGACAAGCGCGGCACCCGCTGGAAGTTCGGCTGGTTGCCGCTCGGCGGCTATGTCCGCTTCGCCGGTGACATGAACCCCGCCAGCCAGCCCTCGCCGGAATGGCTCTCGCTGCCGCCCAGGGAGCGGGCGCAGACCTTCCAGGCCAAGCCGCTGTGGCAGCGCGCGATCATCGTCGCCGCGGGCCCCATCATGAATTTCCTGGTCGCGATCGCGATCCTCGGCGCCTTCGCGGTCGCCTATGGCAAGGTCGTGACCCCGCCGGTGATCGGCAGCATCGCCCCCAAGAGCGCGGCCGAGAGCGCCGGGCTCAAGCCGGGCGACCGGATCCTGTCGCTCAACGGACGCCAGGTCGAGGATTTCGTCGATATCGGCGTCTTCGCGATGATCCGCTCGGGCGAGGCGGTGAACATCGAATATCAGCGTGGCGGCCAGACCGCCCAGGCCAGCGCGACGATCGGCTCGCTGACCGAGAAGGACCGGTTCGGCAACATCACGCATCGCGGCGTGCTCGGCATCGGCCGTGTCGCGTCGGAGATCCGCCCCGTCGCGCTCTGGGAAGCGCCGGGCGAGGGGATCAGGCAGACGGTAGGGATCGTGAAGACCACGATCGAGGGGCTCCAGCGGATCATTCTGGGACGTATCCCGGTGAGCGAGCTGGGCGGTCCGCTCAAGATCGCCAAGGTCTCCGGCGAATTTCTCGCCATGGGACCGGTTCAATTGGTCTATCTGATCGCGCTGATCTCCATTAATCTGGGATTCATCAACCTGTTGCCAGTCCCCGTGCTCGATGGCGGCCATCTCCTGTTCTACGCAGTGGAAGCCGTTCGTCGCCGCCCGGTGGAGCCGCAGGTTATGGAATGGGCTTATCGTGGCGGTTTGGTCGCAATTCTCGCGCTCATGCTGTTCGTTACGTTCAACGACCTCGGCACGTTTGGCGTGTGGAGAAATCTGGCCGGGTTGATCGGCTGATGTGGTTCGTGCAGGGCGGTGCAAGCCGCGTGGCTGACGGCCGGGTATTTTGATTCCGACTGGGGTGGGATGGTGACTGCGATCAAGGCAACGAAAATCGGCGCGCGCGCCACGGCGACCCTCCTCGCGGGCACGGTGCTCTCGGGAGCTGCGTTCGCGCAGACCGCGCCCCAGGCGACCCCTGCGCCCGCTCCCGCGGCGGCCCAGGCCACGCCTGTCCCCGGCCTGCCGGCCCCGGTGACGCGCACGATCAAGTCGATCCGCGTCCAGGGCTCGCAGCGCATCGAGCCGGAAACGGTGATGAGCTACACCCGCCTGCGCGTGGGCGACGCCTATACCAACGAGACGCTCGATCAGGCGATCAAGGACCTGCTCGCGTCCGAGCTGCTCGCCGACGTGTCGATCGAAGGCGCCGAGACCGGTGAGCTGGTGATCCGCATCCGCGAGAACCCCGTGATCAACCGCGTGATCTACGAGGGCAACAAGCGGCTCAAGGAAGACAAGATCAAGAAGGAAGTGAAGCTGGCGCCGCGCCAGATCTTCACCCGCACCGCGGTGCGCGCCGACGTCGCGCGCATCATCGAGCTCTATCGCCGCCAGGGCCGCTTCGCCGCCGTGGTCGAGCCGAAGATGGTCAGCCTCGACCAGAACCGCGTCGACGTGATCTTCGAGGTCCATGAGGGCCCGAAGTCGAAGGTCCGCCAGATCAACATCATCGGCAACGAGGTGTTCTCCGACGGCAAGCTGCGCGGCGAGATGGCGACCAAGGTGGCGAGCCTCGCCCACCTGATGAGCTCGAACACGTCGTACGACCAGGACCGTCTGGCCTATGACCAGCAGAAGCTGCGCCAGTTCTACCTGACCAACGGCTATGCCGATTTCCGCGTGATCTCGGCCGTGGCCGAGCTGACGCCGGACAAGAAGGACTTCATCATCACCTATGTGGTGGAGGAAGGTCCCCGCTATAAGTTCGGTCCGGTCACCGTCGACAGCGCGATCCGCGACTTCGACGACAAGAAGCTCGCCAGCGCGCTGAGCATCAAGGAAGGCGACTGGTACAATGCGAAGGCCGTGGAAGACACGGTCGAGCAGCTGAGCGAGACCGCCGGTATCGCCGGCTACGCCTTTGCCGATGTCCGTCCGGACTTCCAGCGCGACAAGGAAGCGCTGACGATGGGGATGAACTTCCACATCGCCGAAGCGAACCGCACCTATATCGAGCGCATCGACATCACCGGCAACCGCCAGACCCAGGACAAGGTGATCCGCCGCGAGTTCCGCGTGGCCGAGGGCGACGCCTTCAACACCTTCCTGGTCAAGCGCTCGCAGGACCGCATCAATTCGCTGGGCTATTTCCAGGACAAGTTCGAGATCGAGCGTGTCGAGGGTTCGGCGCCGGACCGTATCGTGCTCAAGGCGAACGTCGAAGAGCGTGCCAACGGCGAACTGACCCTGTCGGCGGGCTTCTCGAGCCTCGAGCAGTTCATCCTCCAGGCCTCGATCCGCCAGCGCAACTTCCGCGGCATGGGCCAGACCGTGTCGGCCTCGGTCGATTATTCGAGCTACTCCAAGTCGGTCGAGCTGGGCTTCACCGAGCCCTATCTGTTCGACAAGAACATCGCGCTCGGCGGCACGATCTTCCGCCGCGACTATAACGCGTTCAACTATATCGGATCGGATCGCTCGACCACCTACAGCCAAGTCTCGACCGGCTTCCAGGTCGTCGCCGGCGTGCCGCTGACCGAGTACTGGACGCTGTCGGGCCGCTACTATCTCGCGCAGGACGACGTGACGCTCGACAAGTCGAGCTTCTACACCGACGGCCAGTGCGATCCGCTCAAGGCCGGACGCTACTATTGCGAGGCCGTGGGCAACCGCATCACCTCGCTGGTCGGCGTGACGCTGACCTATGACAGCCTGAACAGCCGCCTGCGTCCGTCGCGCGGTCAGCGCCTGTCGCTGAGCGGCGACTTCGCCGGTGTCGGCGGCGACGTGCGCTATCTGCGCGCGCGCTTCGATGGCGACAAATACTGGAATGTCGGCAGCGGCTTCATCGCCTCGGTCTCGGTCGAGGGCGGCTATATCCACAGCCTCGAGAAGAGCCGCGGTGCGGGCATCGATCCGGTGCGCATCACCGATCGCTTCTATCTGGGTGAGCCGCAGTTCCGCGGCTTCGACATCCGCGGCGTCGGTCCGCGCGTGCAGCGCATCAGCTACACCGGCTCGGTGGCAACCGGCGACCAGCTGCTGGTCACCGATCGCGACCAGATCGTCGACGACGCGATCGGCGGCAAGGCCTATTACCTTACCAAGGCCGAGCTCGAGATCCCGCTGGGCGCCGGCGCTGCCGAAATGGGCCTGCGTCCGTCGATCTTCGTGATGGCGGGCAGCCTGTTCAACATCACCCGCCCGGGCAAGACGATCGAGTTCGAGCAGGCGCGCGACAGCGGCGGCAAGCTGCTGTTCAACGCCGACGGTTCGCCGTCGCTGCTCCCGAAGGACAATTTCATCAAGGATTCGGCGGGCAACCAGCTCTACATCGTGAGCGCGTCCGACCCGACCTATTCGGGCTATTACACCACCTGTAAGGTCGGTTACTCGGCGAGCGCGACCACCGCCTGCTCGGGTACCTCGATCAACGCTATCGCCAATTCGCCGATCACGCCCTTCTACGAGCGCTATGTGGGCGACAGCCCGTCGCCGCGCCTGTCGGTCGGCTTCGGTGTGAACTGGAATTCGCCCTTCGGCCCGCTGCGTATCGACGTGGCCAAGACGTTGCTCCACGCCAAGGGCGACGACACCAAGCTTGTAACCTTCAACGTAGGGACTCAATTCTGATGATTACCAAGAAGCGCATTCTCGCCGCGCTGCTCGCGGCGCCTGCCGCGCTCGCAGTTGCTGCTCCGGCACACGCGCAGGTGAGCGGCAGCATTGCCACCGCGAGCCCGGTTCGCGTCGTCGATTCGTCCAAGGCGTTCACCGCTGCCCAGCAGCAGATCCAGACGACCTACAAGTCGGCCTTCGAGCAGATCAACGCACGCCGCCAGGCCGCGCAGAAGGAAGCCGAGCCGCTTCTCGCCCAGCTCGACACCAACAAGGACAAGAAGGTCGACGACGCCGAGCTCAAGGCTGCCCAGGCTGCCAAGAACCCGGTCCTCGACAAGATCGCCGCGCTGCAGAACACCGCCAATGCGGACGTCCAGAAGCTGAGCAACCCGGCCGCCCGCGCCGAGCTGTTCGCGATCGAATCGATCCTGCGCCAGTATGACGCCGCCCAGCTGCGTGTCGTCACCGCTCGCAAGATCGGCGTGATCCTGTCGCCGGAAGTGTTCATGTACGCGCCGGATTCGGCCGACATCAGCGACGCGATCACCGCCGAGCTCGACAAGACCACCCCGACCGTCAGCATCCAGCCGCCGGCTGAGTGGCAGCCTGCCCGCGAGACGCTGGCGATGCAGCAGCAGCTGGCCCAGCTCGAGCAGATCCGCGCCTATCAAGCGGCTGCCCAGCAGCAGCGCGCTGCCCAGGGTGCCGCTCCGGCCCCGGCAGCTCCGGCGCCCGCCGCTCCGGCTGGCGGCAAGAAGCCTGCTGAGCCGCGGTGAGCGAGGAAGTAACGGCACGCGCCGACATCGGCCCGCTTGATATCAAGCGGGTGATGGCGGCGCTGCCGCATCGCTACCCGATGTTGCTTGTCGATCGCGTCGAGGAACTGGTCCCGGACCAGCGCATCGCCGCGATCAAGGCGGTCTCGATGAACGAGGAATTCTTCCAGGGGCATTTCCCCGGAAGGCCGATCATGCCCGGCGTCCTCCAGGTGGAGGCGCTGGCGCAGGCGGCGGGTGTGCTCGCGGTCGAGAGCCTCGGCCTCGCCGGTTCGGGCAAGCTCGTCTATTTCATGTCGATCGACGGGGTGAAGTTCCGCAAGCCGGTCGAACCCGGCGTGCTGCTCCGCCTCGAGGTCGAGTTCATCCAGAAGCGTAGCCGCGTCTGCAAGTTCGCAGGCAAGGCGCTGCTGAACGGCGAGGTCGCCACCGAGTGCGAATTCACCGCGATGATCGCGGATCCGCCTTCGGATTGAGCCTCGCGGCCATGGATTTGGAACGCCGGCGGGCAGGGCAACCTGCCTGGCCGGCGTTTCGCTGTCTGGCCGGATCGATGGGCTTTTGGGTGCTTCAGCCCCTTCAGCTCCCCGGCGAAGGCCGGGGCCCAGTTTCGGCGCACCATCGATAATTGCGGCGGAGCCTCTCGACCGACATGGCAATTGGGCCCCGGCCTTCGCCGGGGAGCTGAAGATGTCTTAGCCCGCCGGGCCCTCCGCTTGCTTCTTCTCGCGTTCAGCACGGCGCGCCGCAGCCTTCTCCTGCCGCTCGATCCTGCGAGCCTCGCGTTTGTAGTGGGCCCGCTGCGCCGGTGTCAGGATCGGTGCACCGCCGACAACGATCTCCTCATCCATCGCCGCCGCATTTGCGGGAGCCGCCTGGGCTGTCGGCGCATCCTGCGCGGCCGCGGGCATGGCCATGATGCCGGCCGCCAGAGCGGTCGCTGCAATCAGGGCCTTCGCCGCCGGATGCTTGTAGCTTACGCAAAGCTCCTCTCGGGCTTCGGCCAGCGTGCGCAGCCGCGCTGCCGTGCCGAGCTCGTCCAGATCGACCACGCGCTTGCTGCATTGCCGGCAGAAATCGCCGTCCATCACCTCATCCAGGCGATCGGCAACGGGGCAGGGGCGACTGATCCTGGGAAAACCATCCATGACGCTTCACTCCCCTGTTTATGCCCGCAGCCTATAATGTGCGCGGGCCGTTGCCTAGCGGCCACGTCTCTGCTAGGCGCGCGCCTTCCGCTGCCGGTCGGAAACCGGCGGCTTTCCAAGGAATTCGATGTGAAGAACGATACGCATCCCGATTACCACATGATCAAGGTCCAGATGACCGACGGCACCGTCTTCGAGACTCGCTCCACCTGGGGCAAGGAAGGCGATCTGATGACGCTCGACATCGACCCGCTGGCGCACCCGGCCTGGACCGGCGGTTCGCAGCGTCTTCTCGACCAGGGCGGCCAGGTCGCGCGCTTCAACAAGCGCTTCGGCGGCCTCAACCTCGGCAAGAAGTAATCTTGTGGGCTTTCGGCGCGTTACGTTGTTAACGCGCCGTTAGCCAGCAGGGTCTAGCTTGCCCGGCATGGCAAGCGCAGCACGAGCATTCGCAGCGGAATTCGAACCGGCCGAGGAACTTGGCCGGCGCAGGTCCATGCGCGCGCCGGTCTCGCTCGATGCGAAGATCGGGCGGGGCGGCCTTGACCGCGCGCTCTGCAAGGTGGTGGACGTTTCGCTCCATGGCGCCCGCATCCACACCTATTCGGTGGTGAAGGCCAACTCCATGATCTGGCTGGCGCTGCCCCGGATCGGGCATGTCGCCGCTCGCGTCGTCTGGTCGGACGATTTCGAGGCCGGCCTCGAGTTCCAGACTTCGCTCACGCCCGAAGCGTTCGAGATACTTACGGCATAATGATGGCCCTGTGCGCCGAAAGGATGCACGGGGTGATTGCGCATGGGCGCAAACTAAGACATCCTCCACGAACTTCACCTGCTGGGGAAACTGGTGATGCTCAAGGGTCTGCTGCTTTGCGCGGCGGCATGTGCCGCGCCCACGACGGTACTGGCAGGCGATAAGGACCTGCCGATCGTTCCGAACCTGAAGGCGATGCTCGCCGCCGATGGGGCTGCGCGCAATGCGCCGGGCCGCAAGGCCGCGATGGCGCGGCCTGCCAGCTTCGTGCCGATCGCCTATCGTGGTCTCGAACGTGGCGATCTCTCGACCACGACTGTCTCGCAGCCGCCGGTGCGGTTGCAGTCCGCCACCTCCGTCGCCGAGCTCAAGGCGGCGCGGGACTGGCATCTGTCGGTCGTGGAGAACAGCCAGAACACCACCAGCGCCCGTGGCGGCAGCTGGGCCGTGTACGATACGCTCTCCGATCATCGCAAACCGCGATTCCGCCGTTCGGCGCTGAGCACCATGCTGGTGCTCAAGATCGACGGGAAGGAAAACACTTCACCGGTCAGCGTCGGCGGTGGCGGTGTCGCATCCGCCCTGTGGAAGGCGATGCCGGGGGACTGATCCCCCGGGCGGCCGCTTAGCCCAGCCAGTCGATCCAGTTGCCATAGGCATGGCAGGTCGCGAGCCTGCGGGTCTCGCCGCTCGGCCAGCAGGTCAGCGTCAGCTGCACTTCGCTGCGCGTCGGCGTCCATTCGAAGCCGATCCAGGCAAGCGGCCGTTCGGCCGTGGCGCGGGCACCGGCGCCGTGGATCGCGTTGAGTACCGTCGCGCGGTCCTCGCCGGTGAAATATTGCAGCACCATCGAGTGGAAGACGACGCGGCACCGCCCGGCCAGCTGTGGTTCGGCGAGCCGCTCGACCAGCCAGGACGCGGCGTCCTGCCGGTCGATCCGCGGCGGGTGGCGCAGCGCCAGGTCGAGCGCGCGTTCCAGCCGGCGGGCGCGGCCGGGCTGGTCGGCCCAGACATAGGAAAGCAGCCGCTCGCGCGTCTCCGCATCGCCCGGGTCGAGCGGGTTGAGATCGACTCCGCGCGCCGAGGCGACCTCGATCGGGGCGGGAAGGGGCTCCGGCCCCGTCCATAGCGGCACCACCTGCACCGGTGAATCGACCTGACCGGCGGAAATGCCGCCCAGATCATAGCCATAGCGGGCAAGGTTGAGATTGAGTCCGCAGCTCGATCCCAGCTCGAGCAGTTCGAAGGGCAGCCCGAACCTGCGCCGCGCGACCATCAGCGCGGCGCCGATCGCGGCGGCCCGGCCGACTTCGTTGGTCTGCGGCGTATCCTGCATCCAGCGCGCGATGAACCCGTCGGAGGCAGCGAGGGCGGCACCGATCGCGCCGTCATAATCGTCATGCTCGCGGCGATAGAGCGCGCGCAGCGCCTCGGGCTCGCCGCGCCGCGCCAGCGCGTGGAGCGCGGCGTTGAAGCGCATAGCCAGCGCCGAAGCGGAGGGATCGCGCGGCCAGCCGGCGATCAGCTCGGCGGTCTGCGGCGCGAGATAGAGCTGGCGATGCCCGGCCTCGAGCACCGCCGCGACGAAGGGCGAGCCGAGCTTGCGCGCGACCCGGGACTGGCGGTGGAGCTCGCCCACCGGGGTGGGCACCATCATGCGCATTCTGTTTTCCTTGCCACCCTGGGGTGGAGACATGCGGGCATCCGGCGTCCGGCCCGGCGGCATGACGCCACCGGGCCGGTGCACCTCAGAAGGTCTGCCAGTCGTCGAGCGCGGCGCCATTGGCCGGACGCGTCAGCGCCGAGACCGCGGCCGCGGGCAGCGGCTTGGCCGAGATGTCGAACCCGCCGCGCGCAGCCGCACGCGGCGTCGCCCGGCCGGTCTCGCCGACCTTGAAGCGACGTGCCTGCTCGGAGAGCGTGGTCACTTCGCTCGCCAGGTGACGCGCGGCAGCCGAGGTCTGCTCGACCATCGCGGCATTCTGCTGGGTCGACTGGTCCATCGCGCCGATCGCGGTGCTGACTTCGCTGATCGCGGTCGCCTGCGCCTGATTGTCGGTCGCCATGTTGCCGAGCAGCGAGTGGACCTCGCCCACGCCGGTCGAGATGTTCGCCAGCGCGCCATCGACCTTCTGCACCGCGTCCACCGCCGAGACGATGTCGGTCTGCGTCGCGGTGAGCTGATCGCGGGCCCGGCCCGCTTCCTCTTCCGCGCGCATCGCCAGCGCCGAGACCAGGTCGGCGACGACCGCGAAGCCGCGGCCCGCCTCGCCGGCGCGACCGGCTTCCACTGCCGCGTTCATCGCGAGAACCCGGGTCTGGAAGGCGATCTTGTCGAGACCCTCGATGACCGAGTCGATGCCCTTGGCGCTCTCGCTCACGCGCGTCATCGCCTGCATCGCCTCGTCGGCGGTCTCGCGACCGTCGGTGACCGTGGCGATCGTCTCGTCGGCGCGGGCAACCGTGCGGTTGGCCGCGTCGGCGGTCGCGCGCAGGCGGCCGTTCATCTGCGTCACCGCCGCAGCCGTCTCCTCCAGGCTGGCGGCATTGGCTTCGGTACGGCGCGCCAGGTCCTCGGAGGCCTGGGCGATCTCGTTCGAGCCGGTGTTGATCGCCGCCGTCGATTCCATCACCGACGCGATCAGGCTGCGCAGCTCGCTCACCGCGGCGTTGAAGTTGGTCTTCACCGCTTCATATTCGCCCGGGAAGGCCTGGCTGATCTCGGCCGTGAGGTTGCCGCCGGCCAGTTCGGAGAGCTGCGCCGATACGGTCTCGACGACCATCTTCTGCGTGGCTTCGGCCTTGGCATTGGCAGCGTCGGCGGCCTGCTTGGCCACCGCGGCATCGCGGAACACCAGCACGGCGCGGGCCATGTCGCCCAGCTCGTCGCGACGATCGGCGTCGGGCACCGCGATGTCGTTCCGGCCGGCGGCGAGATCCGCCATGGTGCGGGTGAGGCCCGAGATCGGGCTCGCGATCAGGCGGGTGAGCACCACGGCGAGGGTGATGGCTATGCCGATCAGCGCGATCGCGCCGATCACCAGCACGAACAGGGCAGTGCCGATCGCCGATTCCTGGCGGGCGCCATTCTGCTCGATCGCCGCGGTCTGCGCGTCCTTGATCTCGCGCAGCGGCAGCACGGCGGCGCTGGTCAGCACGGCCTTGCCGGCGGCGCGGACCTCGGCTTCGGCCGCGTCACGCTGGCCGGCCTTGACCTTGGCGATCAGGCGATCGCTCCAGTCCTTACGCCACTTGAGCGTCTCCTCGCGCGACTTGACCAGCGCGTCCTTCAGCTTGGGATCCGTCAGCAGGGTCTCCAGCTCGGCCGAGGTCTTGTCATAGTCGTCCCGCCCCTCATTGTACGACTTGAGATAGGTCTCGTCCGCCGTCACCAGGAAGCCGCGCATCTGGCTGTTCTGGCGCAGCAATGCGGTCTCCAGCGCCTGCGCCTTGGCGTAGATCGACTGGCTGAGATTGTTGGCGTCGGTCGAGCCGCGAATCGACGAGATGCTGGAGTAGAACACCAGCATCACGATCGCCGCCGTCGCGCAGATCGTCAGGAACGACAGGCCCAGCTTCCTGGGGATCTTCATGGCCTTGAACATATTTCCTAGCCTTGATCGGGATGGTGGCGCCTGCGGCCGCAGGGCGCCGCCACCTCAGGGGTGCTTCCGATAGGGAGCGGGGCCCGGACCATGCCCCCCGGCATGGCCCGGACCCTGCGCCGGATCAGAAGTCGAAGCGGACCGCCGCCGAGATGGTGCGGCC
Organism: Sphingomonas sp. OTU376; assembly: GCF_038440415.1. Taxonomy (NCBI): domain Bacteria; kingdom Pseudomonadati; phylum Pseudomonadota; class Alphaproteobacteria; order Sphingomonadales; family Sphingomonadaceae; genus Sphingomonas; species Sphingomonas sp. OTU376. Next base: position 25,077 of record NZ_JASATQ010000004.1, read on the forward strand.
GTTGAGCACATGCGCACGCGCCACGCCCACCGCCGGGATCACGGCGTCGTCGATCGCGGTGATCGCGATGACGTCGAACAGGTTCGCGGCGTTGACCGACAGCGTCACGCGGTCGAGCGGACGGAACTGCACGAACGCGTTGGTCGTCGTGTAGCCCGGCACCTTCAGCGTGTTCGCGGCCGTGGCCCAGCTGCCGGTGGTGCCGATGATGACGGCGCCGACGCTGAACTTCTCGGTCGTGATCTGCGGGGTCACCTGGTAGATCAGCTTCGCCTGGTGCTGCGGCGTGTGGCCGCTGTTCGCCGGGGTGAACACGTCGTTCGTGATCTCCGCGTCGGTGTAGGTCGCACCCGCGGTCAGGCTGAAGATGCCCATGCGGTAGCTGCCCTCGAACTCGGCGCCGATCGCCTTGTAGTCGCGCAGCAGCGGCAGTCCGGTGGTCGAGTCGAGGTTGCTGTCCTCGGCCTTGGCCCAGAAGCCGGTCAGGTTGAGCGTCAGCTTGTCGTTGCGGTACTTCACGCCCGCCTCGGCCTGGTGGACGACGTCGACGGCGTTGTCCTTGTCGACCATCTTACCGGTGGTCGGGTTGACCAGCGGGCTGAACTGGATGCGGTCGCCATTGGCGCGGCCGCCGCGGCTGTAGCGCGCGAACACCGCGAGCGGCTCGGCGATGCGCCAGTTGATACCGGCTGAGTAGCTCAGATAGCCATAGCTGTAGTCGACCACGCCCGGGGTGGCCGGGGTGATCGCCACAGCCATTTCCGGCACCGAGATCACGCCGTCGCCATTGACGTCGCGCGGGGCGACACCAACGCGGCCACCGCCCAGGTCGGCGCCGAACACAGTGCCTTCGGCCTTGCCGAAGTCATAGCGCAGCGAGCCGCCGATCGAGACGCCGCCGACCTTGAGGTTGACCGAGGCGAACGGAGCGTTGGTGGTGTAGCCGAGCTTGTAACCGCGGCGGAACTGGCCCGGGGTCGGCGCGCCATAGCGCAGCGTGCCGTCCTGGGTGACCTTGACGCCGCCGGCGGTGGCGACGTCGAGCAGCTGGGCATCGCCATTGTCCGAGATGCCGCTGAGCACGGTCGCCCAGTTCCAGTCGGAATCGATGTTCTGGTGCGAGCTGTAGAGGCCGACGGTGGTCGTCAGGTCATGGCCGCCGAGCTTCCATACCTTGCTGGCGCGGATGTCGTTGGTGACGTTGCTCAGGTCGTTCAGGTCGGTATCCGCGAGCATCATCAGCGCGCCGAGGCCGTTGCCGTTGAGCGTCGTCGGGTTGGCGACTGCCTGGCCGGTGTTCGGGCCGCTGGCATAGCGCAGCGTGCCACCCGGGGCGCCGAACGCCGCCGGCATCGCCGCGGCGGGCACGAACTGGGTGTAGTAGATGCCCATGTAGTGGTTGGTCATGTTCGAGTAGCGGAACTTCTCGGTCACGTCCCAGCCGGCGATCTCGAACTTCGCCTCGAGGCCCACGGACTTCTGGATCGGGTGCTGGCCGGCGGTCACGTCGTCGCGCACCGGCTGGTTGTTGCCGTCCAGGGTCAGCTGGGTCTGGTAGAACTTCGAGAACAGCGAGTCATGACGCACGTCATAGCCGGCGATGTTCTTGTAGGTCGGGTTGGTGTTGGTGCCGCTCACCGCGATCGGGGTGATGTCGTACGCGGGCGTGCGGTCATCCAGATACTTGGCGTAGAAGCGGATATAGCCGCCGTCGAACTCCTTGGTGACGTTCAGCTTGATCTGGCCGCCGCGGGTCGAGGTGAAGCCGGTCGCGCGCGGGCCTTCGCCGTCGCGGTAGAAGCCGCCGACATGGAAGCGCAGCGTCGGGGTGATCTTCGCGCCATAGTCGAAGTCGATGCGGCGCATGCCATAGTCGAGGCCGGCCGAGAGCTGCACGGCGCCGCCTTCGGTGTCGCCGGTCTTCGAGATGAAGTTGACGATGCCGCCCGGCGAGTTCGACGCGAAGGTCGAGGCCGAGCCGCCGCGGATCGCTTCCACCGCTGCCAGGTTCAGGTCGGCGCGCAGGAAGGTGTCGGCGGTGGCGAAGGCGATGTCGCCGAATTCGAGCACGGGCAGGCCGTCTTCCTGCAGCTGCAGGAACTTGGCGCCGGTCGAGGCGATCGGCAGGCCGCGGATGGTGATGTTGGCGCTGCCTTCACCGGTCGATGCTTCCGAGCGGATGCCCGGGATGTCGCGCAGGATCTCGGAGATCGAGCGGGCGCCGATCTTGTCGATCTCGGCGGCACGCAGCGCGCTGGTCGAGGTGGCGCTGTCCAGGCGGTCGCGGCCCTTGGCGACGCCGGTCGAGAAGACTTCCTCGGTCTTCTTGGCGGCCGGGGTCTTCTGGGCCTCGCCCTCGGGCTTCGGTGTGGTGTTGCTGGTCGCCGGAGCGGCCGGCGCGGTCTCCGACGCCATGGCAGGGGCGACGAGTGCGAACGGCGCGGCAGTGATCAACAGGAAATGCTTCTTCATGATTAGACGATCCACCTTTGAAAATTTTGTGACCCTCGGCGGGGTCGTTCCTTCCCTGGAAACCGGCGCTGCCGGTGCTGCCTCGGCGATGGCGGGCCCCCGTTGCGCGGGACCGGGCCAGCCATGCGGACGAAGCGGAATTTCTGCGGTCTGGATGGTTCCGGCCTGGGGCTGCACCCGAGGGCATCGACCGGCGATGGCTTGCGAACGTCGGGCACGCGCAGGCTCTCGGCCCGACGCGACGGGATCGCGCAGCCGGTGGCGAGATGATTGCGGGTGATGCGTTCGCGGAGCCGCCCCCCTCCCGGAGCTTTCCGCATCGATGCGCCGACGGCAGAAACGCTGCCGTGGCCGCCAGAACTTCCCTGGCCTCTTGCGAGGCTCTTGTACCGCTGCGCTCCTTTCCCCCTCAGCGGGCCGGTGGGCCCATCGGTTAATATAGTCGGGTCGGGAGAAGCGCGGTCAGACTACGCAAAATTTATATTATCTGACAAATCAGAGCATGACTCTGAGAAGCAAGGCTTTCTTCCAATACAGGGTGTGTACGGGTCGCGGTTCTTCGGCGGGTGTTGCGCCGGAACCACAGTAACCGAAGCTCGTCTTAGTTCGGCTTGGTCTGGCGTTGCGCGACGAGCTTGCGCACCAGCTCGGCATATTCGTTATTTGCGTCCAGCGCCTTTGCCTGGTTCGCGGCGTTGGTTGCGCCGGCCATGTCGTTCTGCGCGACCAGGGCGATGCCCTTCGCGGCGATCAGGTTGGCGCGCTCGGCGCCGGCCAGGTCCTTGTCGCTGGCCAGGAACCGGTCGACGAAGGGCGGCATCTCGCCATAGGCGGACAGGCTCAGCAGCGTCGCGACATATTCCTTGGTCAGGTCATGCTGGTTGGGGGAGATGGCGAGCCCCTTGGCATAGCTTGCCTTGGCGCCTGCGAAATCCTGCATCTCATACTGGATCCAGCCGACCGCATAGGCGAGCTCGGCATAGTGGAGGTTGGTCAGCACGAAGTTGGAGCCGGCCGGGAAGCCGTCGATCGCCTTGCCTGCCTTCTTCGCGGCGTCATAGGCGAGATACTGGTGTTCGTCATAGACGCGCACCTCGGCGCCGCAGCGTTCGGCCGCGGGCATCGCGGCGGGCAGGGTGGCATAATGCTTCTGCAGCACGGGAAGCAGGGCGGTGAAGCCCGGCTTGTCCTGCGCCTTCATCAGCGCGAACGCCTTGTCGATATCGGGCTGGACCCGGGCCGCGAAGGCCGCCTTGTCCTCGCAGGACCCGGCCAGGGCTGTGGCGGGCGAAAGCAACGCGATGGCGGCGACAGTTGCGACCCAATATCCACGCATGCCCATACTCCCTTGAAGAATATGGCGGAAAGGGTGGGATTCGAACCCACGGTGCGCTTCCACGCACGGCGGTTTTCAAGTCGCGGTCTAGAGAGGTTTCTCCATGAATGAGTAAGTATCCGTAGGTTGACAATATTTAGCGTTTCCAGAGGCTTGCCTATCTAGAAGTCCCGAACGGGTTCAGGTAGGTTTCCCCCGGCTGCTTACGATGTGCTTACTAAATCGGAGCAGCCGTATGGCCGTCAAACTCACTAAAACGTTCATCGAGAGCCTCAAACCCGGGGCCAAAGAAGCATTCTACTGGGACACCGAAGCCAAAGGCTTTGGCCTGAAGATTAGCAGCCGCGGTAGAATAAGCTACCTCGTTCAGGGCCGTGTCGATGGAAGTGATAAGAGCGCGCGTATCACTATCGGGACCCATGGCGTGTTCACGGTCGAACAGGCTCGTGAAGCTGCTCGCGAACATTTGCGAACAATGCGCCGGGGCGAGGATCCTCGTGAACTCAAAAGGCAGAAAGAGACGCTGGAACTCACGCTCAGGCAGATTGGCAACGACTACATGGCGCGGCCTGGCAAGCTGAAGCCGAGAAGCCGGGAGATCATTGAGCGCCATCTCTCGACCACGTTCGAAGCTTGGCAGCACAAGCCAATCGCTACGATCACCGTTCGGATGTGCCGGACGCGCTATCGCGAAATACTCACCAAGGGGCTGCGGGGGAAAAAGGGAGCGCCGGGACAGGCCAATCAGGCGTTCTCCGTTTTGAGCGGTCTAATCAATTATGCGAGTCGGCAGCATCGCCGGGCAGATGGCTCACCGCTTATTCCCTTCAACCCTGTGGCCGTGCTCAAGGATGACAGGGTGCGCCTCCGTCCCCGCAGCAGGCGCATACTCGATCACAGGGTAGGGGCGTGCTGGCTGGCCTTAAGGCAGTGGCGATGGGTCACCTACAATCACAGCACGCTGTCGGGAATCGACCTGGTCCGGTTTCTTTTGCTCACCGGACTTAGGATTGGGGAGGCCAGCACTCTTCGTTGGGATCAGGTGAAGCTGGAAGATGGCTTCTTTGACATTCCGGATCCCAAGAACGGCAACCCTGTTTCGATGCCGCTATCTTCCCAAGCGACGCTTCTCCTAGGTGAACGGGATCGGGAACGGATCGAGGGCAATCCTTTTGTTTTCCCGTCATGGAGCGGGAGCGGGCATGTCGTGAGCCCGCCCGGTACCATGAAACGGCTCGGCGAAGTTGCGGGCAACAAACTCGCGCCGCACGATCTGCGGCGTACCTACACCAATATCGGGCTGCGCCAGTGCCGGATCGAGAAATTCCGCGTCGACTTGCTGACTAACCATATCACCAAGGACGTCACCACGGAGCACTATTTCGATACGACCAACCTGCAATGGCTTCAGCCGGAAGCGCAGATGATCGGTGACTTCCTCGACCGCGAGGCTGATCGGGTCGCCGAGGAGCAATGCAAGGGCCTGAACGAACACAGGCTGCTCTTCGAGGACTAGATCGAATACAAATTTCGAGTGTGATGCCGTCTTTTCGGCAAAGCCCGAATGGAGGTATCCACGCCCAAGTTGGGGGGCGATCGGCCTGCCTAAGTTCAGGTCGATCGCCATCAGCTGCAGGCGCCAGCTTTCTCGCTGATTCCGTGGGTCAAGCTGCCTGCTTTAGTCGTGATAATAGACCGGCGGTCTCAAGCGCCCGCTGTAGGCCCGAATCGCCTACATAGGCGTAGATCGCGGTGGTCGAGATGTTTTCGTGACCGAGCAGGCGCTGCAGAAACCGCAGATCAACCCCATCCTCGAGCAGCAGGGTCGCGCAAGTGTGCCGCAACATGTGCGGCGTTACCCGGTGACGCACCCCCGCATCCGCTGCGAACGCGCGGAGCCGCCGGCGGACCCAATCCGTTGTCCAGCGTGCTTCACCGATTCCAAAGAGGCTGAGGCCGGCGCGGCGTGCGGCTAGCTTTTGCAGAAGTACTCCAAGAGCAGAGTCTGTTATGAATACTAGCCTTTCGCGATGGCCCTTGCCCTGGACGCGCATCGCCCCGTCATCGATGCGGAATTCGTCCGCCAACAGGTTGGTCAATTCGCCGACGCGTATCCCGGTGCAGATCAGAACTAGTACAGCCAAAGAAACCTGGTGGTCGAGCGTCTCGCCGCCGAGCCGAGCCTGCGACCATGCCGCTGTCGCGAGCAGGCGCGTATCGGCCCTGGATATCGAGCGCGGCAACGAATGCGCCCGCGGCAGCCGTAGAGCGATACCGTCAAAGGGAGAGCATTCGATTCCGCCTGTATCGGCGAGATGCTTGTAGAACCCCCGAAGGCAGGCGACTCGCCGGCGAATGGTGCGAGCGGCCGCGCCGCTCTGCGCCAAGCTCCGGATGTAGTCCAGGATCGTTTCGTTATTCGCTTGTTCCAATCCGGCGCCGCCCAGCGAACTCTTGAAGTGTTTCAGGTCCGAGGCGTACGCCAGCGCCGTGTGCTCCGACGGATTTCTCGTCGCGCGTATTTGGTTGATGTACGTTCGCGCCAAGTCACTCGATGCACACATTATCGACCTCGTTATTCATCCGAAATGGTTCCGATGTGCGGTGCTATGCGTTTCAGAACCGTGCACGTGGGAGTTGGAATGGCGGCCGATATTTGGGTCGCTTAGAGAATGGGCGGATAACTCAGAATTATGCGCAGCGAGCAGGAGGAGATTTGGGCTCGGTTACGCGCGCTAACCGACAGCGTGCTTGGCATGGCCGACGAGATCACCGTCGCGGTCGTGCTCAACCGCAAGGAGGCGATTCCTGACGATCCGGATGATCGGGCGACGGAATATCTGAGCGATCACGAAGCCAATGAACTCATTGTCGGCTTTCGAGAGGCCGGCTTCCGGACCCGCTATTATGAAGGCGAACATGCCTTCGTTTCGGCGGTTATGGACCAGGGCGGCAAGATCGGGGCGGCCGGGCGGTCGATCGTGTACAACCTTGCCCAATCGGGAACGGGGCCGGGCAGGAAATCGATGATTCCCGCCTTCTGTGCCCTCAATGATATCCCGACCTGCAATTCGAACGCCTATGCGGTTTCACTGGTGCGGCATAAGCTGCATGTACATGCGCTGCTCCGCCGGTTCGAGCTGCCGACGCCGGACACTTGGTCCTTCACCGCGCACTCGGGTTGGCTGATGGGCCAGGCGCCACCGAAAGGCGAAATTCTGATCGCCAAGGCCGCCTATGAGGCTGCGAGTGTCGGACTAGACCAGGAGTCGGTCGGGGTACTGTCGGCCACCTATGAGCGAATGCTCGCTGCCAAGTCATCAAGCCTTGGACAGCCCATGGTTGTCCAACGGCTGATCTCCGGCCGCGAATTCGAGACGCCCGTCGTCGAGATCGATGGACGGTTCCGCGCGCTTGGGCCGGTCGGCATCACTCTCGATGGCGATGATCGGTTGGACGACCGTATCCTGGCATATGATTCGGTTGCGCATGATGGTTACGGCTTCGCTCCAGGGACGGTCGAAGCACCACTCGGAGGACGGCTCCGCACCGCTGCTGCGAAAACCTGTGAAGTACTCGGGGTCAACGGATTCGCGCGGGTCGACTTTCGGGTGCCGGACAATGGCGACGCCCGCGTGATCGACGTGGCGACGAGCCCGCACGTCGTACACCACAGCTCCTATTGGGCCACGTTCGAGCATGCTGGCTGGAGTCACCCGGAAATGCTGGCCTGCATGATTGCCGTCAACGGCAACCGCCTGGGGTGGCTCGAAACCTAGCCCTCGGACCAGACCTGGATATCGGTCATCAGAAGGCCCCGGCCGATTGACCACCACGGATCCTGGTCCCCGTCGGGCGGGCGCCGCATGGCTGGGAACTCGTCGAAATCGCTTGCAGTCTCCAGCGCCGGATCGCGAATAGCTTGGCCGAGCAACGTCAGGCGGCGCAGATGGGCGCTTCTGAACCAGCGAGGCACCGCGCTGACATGGACCTCCAACGTTCCGACCAAGGCTGCGGCGGCATCCCGATCCCCCGTTAGCGCTTTGGCAATAGCCAGGTTGGAGCCGGCATAGAGCGCATAGTAGCCGTCCAGATCTTCGTCGCGGACATGCCGCCAAATTTGTTCTAGCAAGGCATGCCCTTCCGCAGCATTGCCGGCGAGCAACGCGAGGGCAGCCCGATTGGAAGCCAGGAGCGATCGATCCTGCCGGCGCCCCTGCTCGCCATCGGCGAGCAGCAGTCCCAACGCGTCCCCGGCGGAATGCGCGGTTTCCAGTCCGGCGCGATAGGCCGCTATAACATAGTTGTTGAGTGCCTTATAAGGCTCGGCCGTGCGCAATCCGCGAAGGTTCAACGCCTCGATCCATTGGACGGCGCCGCCGGCCGTTTCTGTCGCGGCAGAAAACCGGCCAAGCGTGAATTGCGCTCCCGCCAGGTTAACTAGGCTCGCGGTGTACTCGAAGGCATGGCGCGGGGTGTCCCCGCCATCGACGGGCCCGAACCAGTCGGCCGCGCGTGCGATATGCTTGATCGCGATTTCGGTCGTGAAGACCATGTCCGCCTTGCGATTGAGCGCTTCGGCTCGCGTGCGCGAGGTGGGGTCCTGCTTTGACTGGCGCATCAGATCGCGGGCCAGCATCGTGTATAGTTGGCTCGCCCGCTCGGTGTCGCCACATTGGATCCAGGCGGTAACGAGGATCGACATCAGTCGTTGCCAGAGCTCCGGCTCTTCCCGCCACTCGCGCCAATGTTCAAGCAGACTCACTGCTTCGCTGTAGGAATCCGGTGTCCGCCGCTTAATCTGGTTGAGCGCAATCAATGCCACAATTTCGCCCTGAGCGATGCCGAACTCGCCATTGTAGTGGGGCAGGACACGTGAAATCGCTTCGCGATGGTCGCCGCGATCCATTGATTGATAGGCCTTTGCCAAGGCGTCGAGCGCGTCCGCTAGGTCGCCAACTTCGGAAGTGCCGAGCGGTGCCTCACGCTCGCCGCGCACCACCTGCACCGCCAGTGCGAAGGCAAGCTCATTGGCTTGTTCGATCTTGCCGGACAGCAAGGCGTGGTGCAGGCGCCCGGCATAGTCGCCGGGGCGCAGGAGCTTCACGCATTCCGCAAGCTTCGCGTGGAGATTCGCGGCGCCCGCCGACCCGAGACGCTCCGCCGCGGCGCGCACGACTTCGTGGACGAAGCGAACCATGTCCCCGTCGATCGACAGCAGCTGCTTGCGGACGGCCGCCTCGAAAGCAGGTGCGAACTTGTCTTCGTCCATGAACGCGCATCGGAGCTCGGTTTCGAGAAATGCCGATCCCGCGCACGCGGCGATCGAGATCAGTCTGAGTAGGCTGTTTTCGTCGTCCGTACCGGCGATCCGAGCGCTCAGCAGCTCTGACATCAGTGCCGTAACGTCAGAGGTCCGGGCGAGGCTTTGCAGGTCAGTTTCCGCGTCGATGCGTACGATCTGCTTGGCGACCTCGAGATGTCCGTGCGACACGGCGTATAGCGCGTCGAGCAGCTTTCGGCCGAGTGTCCGTTTCAGGCCGAACGCCTCAAGTACCTTAGGGAAAGCCGATCGCGGCGCCCGGACGATATTGACCGGATCCGGCACGCGCAGCGAGCGAAGACGCTTGGAATCCAGCGTCGGGTCGGCGTCGAGATTCTCGACGAAGAGCAGCGATGCCGATTGGGCAAACGAATAGGCCCGCTGCACCTCCGGGCGGTCCAGGCTGAGCAACAGATCAGCGGTGTCGGGATCGAGCCAGCCCACATCATCGACTATGAGAAATAGCGGTCGCCCTGCTGAAAGGTTCTGCAGGCCCTGAAGAAGGTCCTGCTGTTCGGCGGACAGAAACTCGGGCGGAACGCCGCCCATGCCGGCAACCGCGACCTTCGCGAGGTCGGCCGCGGCACCGCCAACCAGCGGGATGATCCGCAAAGGCGCGGTGACACCCGTTTTCATGGCTTCTCGGACGGCTTTGCGCGGGCGCGTTCTCGCCAGAGCCCGATGAAGGGAAAGGAACTTGGTGCCGGAGTGACCAGCGTCCCCGGCGATGCGTACAACGACCCCAGCATGTCCGAGAAGCTCAGCGACCGCCGCCACGATCGTCGATTTACCCGAGCCCGAAGGCCCTTGAAGCCAAACGCGGGCAGCCGGCTCGGAAAGCCGCTGGATCAACCCGTCGATGATGACGGGCTGATCGAGCAGGTCCGCCAAATCACGCATAATTCTGAGTTATCGCTTAAGGCCGGTCGCTACTGGTCGCCTATCGCGTGGTCAGCTGACTCGTGGTCAGCAAATTGGGAAGGGCATTCTATAAATGAGCGACCTCTGGCCGATGTCGCTGTGGTTAGTTGTGGATGATGCGGCCGGGCGATAGCCCGGCCGCAATCTTCCTGATCAGCCCTGGATGAACGCCAGGAGATCCGCGTTGATCACATCGGCGTTCGTGGTGGGCATGCCGTGCGGATATCCCGGATAGGATTTGAGCACGGCGCCCGGGACGATCCCGGCGGAGAGCTTGCCCGTGGTAGCGAACGGCACCACCTGGTCGTCTTCCCCGTGCATCACCAGCGTCGGTACGGTGATCGACTTCAGATCATCTGTGAAGTTGGTCTCCGAAAAGGCTGCGATCCCAAGATAATGGGCGAGAACGCTGCCCATCATGCCCTGACGCCACCAGTTGCGGCGTACGCCTTCCTTCACCTCGGCCCCGTCGCGGTTGTAGCCGAAGAAGGGCAGGGTGAAGTCGTAGAAGAACTGCGCGCGGTTGGTCGCCGTCTGCTCGCGGACCATGTCGAACACCTCCATCGGCACGCCGTCGGGATTGCTCTCGTTCTTGACCATGATCGGCGCCACCGCGCTGACCAGGACTGCCTTGGCGACGCGGCCGGGCTTGGCACGGGCAACATAGCGGGCGACTTCACCGCCGCCGGTCGAATGACCGACATGGATCGCGTTCTTCAGGTCGAGTGCGTCGGTGAGTTCGATCACATCGGCGACATAGGTATCCATGTCGTGTCCGGTCGCTGCCTGGCTCGATCGCCCATGGCCGCGGCGGTCATGGGCGATGACGCGGAAGCCCTTCTCGAGGAAGAACATCATCTGCCCGTCCCAATCGTCGGAACTCAGTGGCCAGCCGTGGTGAAACATGATCGGCTGCGCGTCGCGAGCACCCCAGTCCTTGTAGAAGATTTGGGTGCCGTCCTTGGTGGTGATCGAATTCATGGTCGTTGTCCCTTTTGAATGGTGATAAAGCGGGTAAGCAGTACGGAAATTTGGTGGTTCAGGCGGCGTCGACGAGGACGATTTCGGCATCCTCGATCGCTGTGACCCGGAGCAGCGTTTCGTCGCTGATCGCGGCGCCATCGCGGGCATCGATGCGGGTGCCGTTCACTTCGACCGCGCCGGTGGCAGGCACGAGATAGGCATGGTGGCTGGCGCTGAGCGGATATTCGGCGGTCTCGCCGGCCTTCAACGTCGCACCCACCACGCGGGCATCGGTGCGGATGGGCAGGGCGTCGGCATCACCTTCGAACCCGCTCGCCAGGGTCACGAACTGGCCAGAGCGGTCTCCCTTGGGGAAAGGCTTGGCACCCCAGGACGGGGCTTCGTTGCGGGTCTTGGGCTCAATCCAGATCTGGAAGATGCGCGTAGTACCGGGCTCGCGATTATATTCCGAATGGCGGACCCCGTTGCCGGCGCTCATTACCTGGACGTCACCTGCTTCGGTACGGCCGATGTTCCCCAGGCTGTCCTGATGCGTGATCGCACCGTCGCGGACATAGGTGATGATCTCCATGTTGGCGTGCGGATGGGCGGGAAAGCCGGTGCCCGGCGCAATAGTGTCGTCGTTCCAGACCCGGATCGGACCCCAGCCCATCCGGTCCTCGTCATAATAATTCGCGAACGAGAAGTGGTGCTTGGCATCGAGCCAGCCGTGATTGGCACCGCCGAGGCTGGCGAAAGGGCGACGTTCGATCATCTCTGTGTCTCCATATTGAAGCGGGGGTCGCTTCGTTGGAGCTAAAGTGCCGTCGGTCCGGCCTTGACGAAATAGAATTGATGGCATTGTATCATTTCCGAAAATGACACGTCGCCTTCCCGATCTCGAAGCCTGGGCAATCTTCGCCAAGGTCGCCGAACTTGGCTCGTTCGCGCGGGCCGCGCACGATCTGGGCCTCTCCAATCCCACCGTCTCGAAGGCGATCGGCCGGCTGGAGGCCCGCCTCGGCATCGCGTTGATCGCACGCACCTCCCGTCGGCTCTCGCTCACCGAGGGCGGCCGTGCCGCGCTGGAGCGTGCCACGCGCATTCTTCGCGAAGGCGAGGCGGTGGAAGATGAAGCGGCCGAGCAATCGGCAAGCCCTCGTGGGCGGGTGCGGATCAGCGCGCCGCTATCGTTCGGGATCGGTCATATGGCCGCGGCGCTACCGGACTTCATGGACGTCTATCCCGACGTCATACTCGATTTCTCGCTGACGGATCGTCAGGTCGATCTGGTGGCCGACGGGTTCGACCTCGCGCTGCGTATTGCGCGGCTGGAGGATTCGTCGCTCATCGCCCGGCGCCTGACCCCTGTCCGGCTGCAGCTGGTGGCATCGCCTGCCTATCTCGAGAAGCATGGCCGCCCCACGCATCCCGGGCAACTCGCCCAGCACAGCGCGCTCGTCTATACGGGCGGCGCGGCCCCCGGCTCGTGGCGCTTCATTCATCCGCAGTTCGGTGAGGAAGTTGTGCAGCCGGCAGCGCGGATGTGGACGGACAATGCCGATATTCTCACCCCGGCGCTCCTTGCTGGCCAAGGGCTGGCGATCCAGCCTGAGTTCCTCGTCTGGCGAGAACTGCGCGCGGGCACACTCGAAGTCGCGATGCCTGACTGGTCGCCGCCGCCGCTTGCCCTCCATTTGATAATGCCGCCCTCGCCATTGCGGCCACTGCGCGTTCAGGCGGTCATCGATTACCTCGGCGTTACGCTCTCCAGAGCTCCCTGGGCGGTCCCGCAATCCTGAGAGATGCCGATTGGTGATAGGTGTCGTGTTTTCCCGGCACGCTATTGTGCCCGCGGTATCCATTGCGACAGCTTGTCGAGAGCATCCTCCACGTGCCGCAGCGCCGCGGCGGCCTCGTCGAGGCGGAGAAATTGTCCATGGGCGGGGGGATTGCGAAACCGGCCAACGGCGGCGGATCCGATCATCCCGGCGATCTGATCCAACGAGGATGTCCGCCGGCCGGCCTCGCTCAGCAGAGCGTCGAAGCCCGCCCGGATTCGGGCGCGCACGCTCTCGACCTGCAAGTTCGTGCCTGCCGGCTCGGTCAATCTTTCGATCAGCCCCCGCATTTCGCCAAACATGAGGCCATGTCCACTGCTCGCCAGGCCCGCGAGATTGCGCAGTGCCGCGCGAATCGCTCGGGCGTCATCGACCTGGGGCAATTGCGAGGTCAGGGCAGGGATGTCGAGGCTTGAAGCTAGGGGGCGCACCAGCCTTGCGTTAAGCTCGACCTCAAGCGCCCGGACGAGGCCGAGCGCGATCAGGCCGCAATCGCGCCAGATGTCCCCGGCGCTGCGCACACGGTCGAGCTCGGTCGCCGATGCGAGAAACGAGATACGTCCCATAGGCGTCAGGCGTGCGGCGACGGCGAGTCGCTGCGCTCCGGCCTCGACGGGTTCGAGGACATCGCTTGTGAGAAGTCGCTGGAGTCGCCGGGCCATCCGGTCGCCAGCCACGGTGGCGGCACCAAAGACGATGGCGACAATATCGAGCTCGCGCTGCCAGGGGAGGCCGGCCTTGCTCGGAAACCGCTTCGCCAGCGCTACGACGCCGGCGTGATCACCGGCAGCCGACAGCATTTCGACCGCGCTTCGAAAGGCAGCAACACTGCCCTTCGCCACAACGGGCGCGAGCCATCCGGCAATATCACCTGCCTGCTCCAAGCCTCGCAGCTTGTGCTCCACGAACATCGCGGCCGAGTAGCGGCGGTAGACAGGATCGGCTGCAATCTCTTCGTCTGAGGGAAATGTGCCGTTTGCCGCGCTCGCCTCCATGATTTCATGGTCACGGGCATTAAGCCGCCCAATCATCTGCGCGTGGAGCAACGCCCACTCATCATAAGCAGGGTCGGACGTGGTCACGTTCAGGACCGCAGGGAGCCTCTGCATGAGCACTTCGACTTCGTCTTTTTCCTCCGCCAGATCGAGCAACTCGAACAGATGAAGCCAGGCACAAGGTGTTAGTCGGTCGGTGATTTCGGCCAGCAGCCGCTCGAGCGATGGTGCATCGCCGAGAAGCGCGGAGGCCTTGGCCGCGAGCCATGCCGCGCGCGGCCGATCGATCGCATCCTCCGGGACAGTCTCCAACAGCTTGATCGTGCGCTCGAGCTTTCCCGCCGCGTAGGAGGCGAGTGCTTGCAGATAGGCGCGCTCGCCAATGTCGTGATCGGCCTCGTCGAGGCGGCCGAGCAGAAAATTGGCGTCCTCGAAATCGCCGTTCTGTATGGCGGCGATGAGCCGCATCCGCAGGACCGCAGCCGGTCCTTCCCCGGCATCAAGCGTGGGGTCCGCTGGCAGCGTGCCGTAAAGCAGCGCATTGGCCACCTGTTCCCTTCGGCCGCCGTCCGCGTACAGGCTGCGCAGGAGCTTGTAGCGTCGAATATCCATCGGACTTGGCTGGCCGTTCACGAGCCGCTGATGATAGCGGGTCAGTAGCATCATGGATGCTGCCGCGAACGGCGCGACATCGGAATGGACCTCTGCCGTCCGCTTCTCGCGCTCGCGTTCGAGATGCGGCGCCATGAAAATTTTGAAACCGGAATAGTCGGGGATCACGCGCGAGCGCGCTGAACGTGTGAGCGCGGTTTCAATCCGCGCGGCGGCCGCTGCCACCTTCGAAGAGCCAGTCATCGCGGGCATCTAGAAAGGCCCGGCCGGTTTCTCCATCGCTGATTGATCCATGCTGGTCACAAACCTGTGCCCCTTCACATGCATCGCTGGTTCTAGCGATCTTCGGGGAGCAGTGCGGCCCTTTCGCCGCGCAACCCTTCGTCCAACAACAGGCTCTTGCGTGCGCCATACCCTTGTTACGGGTTCTCAACGACCTATACCATGTTGACCATGGCAGATGCAGAACCAGATACTGGCAGGGACACCAGGGCCGACGAGCTTGTCGCGCGACCCGGCGAATCGTTAAATGTCGAGCTCAAGACCTGGCTCGATCCGACCGATGACCAGCATGTCGCCAAGCTCGTAAAGGGATTGTTCGCGATCCGGAACCGCAATGGCGGTTTTCTTGTCATCGGCTTCGATGACAAGACCCTCGCGCCCGACGCCTATCCATTCTCCCGTCCGTTGGAGGACGTCTACCATCTCGACGAAATCCAGGGGATCGTGTCGCGCTATGCGCATGAGAGCTTCGAAGTGGAGGTGCGCATGGGAGAGCGCGCCGGCAACCGTTATCCGGTCATTGCCGTGCCCGACGGCGTGCGGACGCCCGTCGCTGTGAAGCGCGATCTGCTCGACAAGGCGACCCAGAAAGCGCTGCTGGCGAAGGGCGACATCTATTTTCGCACGCTCCAGAGCAACGGCACCGCCAGTTCGGCGAGGATCACCCCTGCAGATCTGTCCGCGCTGCTCGAGATCTGCTTCGACAACCGGGAAGCCGATATCGGTCGTTTCCTGCGCCGTCAGCTCGGCGGAAACGT
Source organism: Sphingomonas sp. OTU376 (assembly GCF_038440415.1). Lineage (NCBI taxonomy): Bacteria > Pseudomonadati > Pseudomonadota > Alphaproteobacteria > Sphingomonadales > Sphingomonadaceae > Sphingomonas > Sphingomonas sp. OTU376. Next base: position 40,580 of record NZ_JASATQ010000004.1, read on the forward strand.
GCCGGAAACCTTGCGGGCGCTTCTCGGTCAGCAGCCGGCGCCGAGCGAAGCCGATCAGCTCCGCGCCCGCGCGGAAGCGGTCATCATGCGCGGCGATGCCGCCTTCGATGCTGCCCGGGCGGCAGCACCGCTCCCCGATTCCCGAAAATCTTTTCTGGACGGTCTCACCATGCGGGTCGGCATGGCCGCAAGCCCGATCCATCCGGACGCGCTTGCGACCAGCGAGTTCATGAACCGGTTCGCTTCCGCCAACCCGCAATATACCGGCTGGCCCGCCTGGCTCGATGCGCGCGGTTTCTACAAGGAGAAGGATCGCGCGAAGGTCGAGGGCGGCGCCTGGGTTGCCGATATCCGGGGCGGCGATGCCGGCGAACGCGAGCGGCTCGAATACCAGCTTTATGATCCTCGCGGCGACTTCTATGTCCGTCGCCTCATGCAGGACGACACGGCGGACAATGTCCAGCCATTCGTCGCACTCGATCCTGTGCTGATGCTCTATCGCGTGACCGAGTTCATTGCCGCTGGCATCAGCGCGCTTCGCGGAGCCGGGTGGAATGAAGCGGATAGTGCCGGCTTCGCTTTTTCATGGTCTGGTTTGAACGGCCGCCGTCTCACCTCCTGGGCCAATACCATGCGCTTCTTCGGCGCGGGGGAGGGCTATCAGTCGCACACGGCTGTAGCGAATTCCTATGTCGAGGTCGGGCTGGATACGCCGCACCTGGCACTGGCGCCGGCGGTCGAACGGGCTGTTGCGCCGCTGTTCGCCTGTTTCAACGGATACCAGCCGCCTGCAACCCTGGTCGAGGAAGCGGTGCGTGCGCTGATCGAACGCAGGCTATGAAAAACGGGCGCCCCTGAGCCTGAATGCGGGGATAGAGCGCCGGACATGGGGCCGGGAGGCCCGTTGTCGCGCGCTGCTGGGTGGAACGCCCTGTGGCGCTGTCCCCGGGGGCGATGAAGGAAAGGTTCCGGGCGGCGCTGCCGCTCCGGAACCCGTCCTTCGCTTGATCTACCGCCAGAGCGCTGCGTGAACCGCTCGCTCATCCTACCGCTCAGGCGACGGGCAGGAGCGGGTGGATCTCGATATTGGCGATCGTCCCGGCCGGCAGCCGTGCGTTGAAGATACGGAGCGCCTCTCCGTCCATATGGTGCTGCCAGATCTGGTGAGACGCCCAGTCCTCGACGAAGACGTACACGCCGGTCTGTGCCGGATTGCGGAATAGATGGTAGGAAAGGCATCCTTCCTCGAGGCGCGTCGCCGCGCACAGCGCGACCGCATTCTTCTCGAAAACCTCTTCCTTGCCCGGCGTGATGACCACGCGGGCGACGACCTTGATGCTGTCGGACATGAAGGATTCCTTGTCTTGGGGCTGGGGGGCTTGAAGGGGATGCCGGGTCGCGCCCGGCGCCGCGCGATGCCGGAAAGGTACCGCGGTTATTTCAGGCGCTTCAGCAGCTCGCTCGCGACCGCGGGGGCGGAGGCGGGGTTCTGGCCGGTGATCAGCTCCCGGTCGACGATGACGTTGGACGTCCAGGGGGTCTGGTTACTGACATAGCTGGCGCCGGCAACCTGCAGCGCCGTCTGGGGATAGAATTTCATCGCGCCGCCGCTCAGCAGGCCCCTGGCGAGTTCTTCCTCCTGGTTGCTGATCACCGTCAGGCGGTAGCCGGCATAGATCCAGTTCTGCGCCTTCGCGTACTTCCCAGTCTCGAGGCCGCGGACGAAGCCCTGTGCGTTTGCCATCGCCGAGAGGAGGGCGATGGGACCATGACAGGCGAGCGCCGTGACCTTGCCCTTTGCATGGAAATCCGAAAGCAGCCTGCCCAGGCCCGGGCTGAGCAGCAGATCCTGCATCGGCGCATGGCCACCGGGGATGTAGACGGCGTCGAAGTGATCATAGCCGATCTGCGCCACGCGCTCGAGGCTGATCACGGGCGACTCGGTCTTCGAGGTAAGCTTGAGCTGGTCCAGCAGGGTCGAGCTCGCCCGCAACGCCGTCTCGTCGCCGCCGAAATACATCTTGTCGACAGACGACTTGTCCAGCGTCGGTGCAACGCCGTTGGGCGTCGCGAACGTGACGTGATGTCCGGCATCCGTCAGCGCCTTCACCGGCTGCATCAGTTCGTTCAGGTAGAAACCGGTTTCGAAGACCTTGCCGTCCTTCAGATCGAGATGATCGGAATCCGAAAGGACGATCAGGATCTCGCCCGCATGGGCGTTGGCAGTGGTGAAGCCGAGCGCCAGTGCGGCGGCGGCAAAGTGCAGGAATTTCATGGTACTCGTTCCCCGAACGAGCCCGCTCCTGGCCACAAGGGCGCCGCGAGCTCGGATGATTGCTACTGGAACTTGTCAGGGCCGGGCGGCGAGAAGATCGCGCAGGGCTTCGCCGACCCCGGTTGCCGACTGCGGATTCTGGCCCGTGACCAGCCGGCCATCGACAACCACCTTGGCCGTCCAGTCGGCTGCCGGATGGTGGTGCGCGCCGCGTGCGGTGAGCTTGCTCGCGAGCAAGAAAGGCACGGTCTTGTCGAGGCCGACCGCGCGCTCCTCGTCATCGGTGAACGCTGCAACGTTCTTGCCCTGGACGAGTGGCGAACCATCGCTGAGCGTCACATTGACCAGAGCCGCCGGACCATGACAGACGGCGGCGACCACGCCGCCCGCCTCATAGATTTCCCGCGTGACGGCGTTGACCGCCGGGCTTGTGGGAAAGTCCCACATGGCGCCGTGGCCGCCCGCGAAGAAGATGGCGGAATAGGCTTCCGGCTTCACGTCCGCGAGGCGCCGCGTCGACCGGATCGCGCTGCGGAACATCTCGTCGTTCCAGTAGCGCGCGTTGGTCGGATCGCCGAGGTCGAGACCGTCGACTGGCGGCTCGCCGCCGTCGATCGACGCGAACTCGACGGGAATGCCGGTCGCCTCGAGCACCGCCAGCGGGTGGGTGACCTCGCCGAGGAAGAAGCCGGTCGGCGCGCCGCCCGGGCCCTTCTCGCCCTGGCTGGTCAGGACGAACAGGACGGGTCCTGGAATGGCGTTGGTCACGAAAGATCTCCTGATCGACCCCGCTTTGCGCGGGATCGGCTGGAGGTGATTTATTTCGTGCCATGGCGGCGATAAAGATGGCGACGGGGAATTCATCTGTTCTTACGAGGCAAGAATGAGTCGGCGGTTTGATCATCTGGGTGATGTCGAGGCGTTCATCGCCGTTGCTGACAAAGGGTCGATGACCGAGGCCGCGGTCGCGCTATCGACCACCCCTTCGGTATTGAGCCGGGCCATCACCCGGCTGGAAACCCGCCTCGGGGCGCAACTGATGCGGCGTACGACCCGGCGCCTCAGCCTGACCGATGCCGGACGCGCCTATCTCGACCAGGCGCGCGCCGCCTTTTCCCTGATCGATGACGCCGAGCGGGCGATCCAGGGAAGGGACGGTGAGCGATTGCGGGGCCATGTGCGCCTCAGCGTGCCGACGACCTATGGGCATCACAGATTGCCCTCGATGCTCAACGGCTTCGCACTGCTGCATCCCGAGGTCGAGATTGACCTGAGCATCACCAACCGCAATGTCGATCTGGTTGCCGAGGGCTATGATCTCGCGATTCGCCTCGGGCCCTTGCCCGACAGCGGCCTGGTCGCCCGCAAGCTCGAAGATGCGCCCCTGCGCCTGGTCGCAGCACCTGCCTATCTCGAGCTGCATGGCGTACCGCGGTCGATCGAGAGCCTGGCCGATCACCAGTGCCTGCCGTTTGTCATGCCCAGCACAGGGCGCTGCGCACCATGGTCATTTCAGCTGGACGGTCGCGAGATCGAATGGACGCCACCAGGCCGGATCCGGGTCTTTGACGACGTGCTCGGTGTCGTGTCGCTGGCCGAATCCGGCATGGGTATCTGCCAGACCTATGATTTCATCGTTCGCGACCGGATCGACCAGGCGCGGCTCGTCGAGATCCTGCGCCAGGCCGAGGGCCGCACCCGCCCATTCTCCCTCATCTATGCCCCGCACCGTCGTCTCTCGGCTGCTACGCGGGCGCTCATCGACTATCTCGGCTCTTTCTGAAGGATCATGATGCCGGCGGAGGTGCCTGGCGACCTTTCGAACCGGCATTGAAGCGGCGAAGGAGACTGGTGAACAGGGCCAGATCGGCTTCGCTCCAGCCTTCGAGGCGTTCGCGAAAAGCCATGCCTTTATGGGCAATCGCACTTCGCATGCGGGATGAGCCTTCCTGTGTAAGGGACAGGAATACCGCGCGTTTATCCGCATCACCCGGGCATGCCGCCAGCAGTCCAGCCTGTTTGAGCTGCCGAACGAGACGGCTTGTCGCGCTTCGATCCATCGCCAGCGCTTGTGCGACCTGGCTCGCCTGGGCGGGGCCAAAGGCGTGCAGCCACTGAACAACCTGGAAAGCCGCAGGCTGCAGATTCGCGTCGAAATTCGCCGAGGTTTCCGCCGCGACCACGCGGGCGGCGCTCAGCAGCGCGTTGAGTTCCTCGCCGAGCGCGAGCCATGATGCGGGAAACTGGTTCGATTCATTGTCTGCCATCGACGGCATGGGGTCCGCTTCCCTTCTCCGGTTTCAAGTATATGATGGATATATATCCACTAGATTCGGGAGAAGTACATGCCCAACCGCTCGGCCCCTATTATTGTGATGACCGGCGCGACGAGCGGGATCGGGCGTCTTGCCGCGATCGAGATGGCGCAGCGCGGCGCCCGGCTTGTCCTGATCGCCCGATCCCGGGCCGCGGCCGATTCCACCCAATGCGCGATTGCGGCAGTCGCGCCGAAGGCGGAAGTCGATATTCATTTCGCGGACCTGACCCGGTTGGATACCGTCGTCTCCGCGGGCCAGATCATTGCCGGCAGATATGAGCGGATCGACGTCCTCATCAACAATGCCGGGATCCACGCCTTCTCACCGCGTACGACGGCAGACGGCGATGACGAGATGATGGCCGTCAACTACCTCGCGCCCTGGCTGCTGACCCGAACCTTGCGGGAGACGATGATCCGCTCTTCTCCGTCGCGTATCATCACAACGGCATCGGAGGCCTCCCGCCGTCACGGACGGATGATGCTGAATGGCGAATTGTTCGTGCCCAGGCCTTTCTCCGCTCCGGGATCCTCGGCCGTCTATGGACGAACCAAGCTGCTGGACATCATGTTCTCGCTCGAGCTTGCCCGGCAGCTGGAGGAGACCGGGGTCGCGGTGAACTGCTTCGATCCTGGCTTCAATGTCACGGGCCTTGGACGCGAATTGCGCTTTGCGCCGGTGCTGGAGCGCATCCTCACCAGGCTGGGCGTCGGCGATCCCCGGCGTGGGGCGAATATCCTTGTCCGGCTCGCGCTGGATCCCGAGTTTGGAGCCGCGACCGGCGGATATTTCTCGGTCAAGGGGGGCAAGCCTTTGAGGCCCAGTCCCCCGGCCGACGATCTGCATGCGCGGGCCGAGCTCTGGAAACTGACCGAGGCGTATCTGAGAACGGAAATCGAGTTGCGCGTCTCTCCGACCTCGACGTCAGCTACACGGTCGCGAAGCATTTTACGCTGACGGTCGGTGCGGCGAACCTCTTCGACACTTATCCCGACAAGCTGAAGGCCAGCCCGGTCACGCCAATCTATGCATTGACCGGCAGCACCGCGGACGGACAAATCTATCCGCGCTCCGGCGGGCCGTTCGGCATCAACGGCGGGTTCTATTATGCCCGCCTGCGTATCAAATATTGAGGCCGGAAAGCAGGAAGGGGAAGGGGGCCGGCTGCCTCCTTCCCATCGCCTGGAGGCGCGCGGCAAGGAGCGGCCACGCCCGGGACCTGGACCACACCGCGCGTCATGGCTGGCCGGATTGTGGATGTCGTGGTGCCAGGCTTTCCTGCTCGAGTTGCATATTGGACGATACGAGAATGTCCCAGAGCGACCGGATCGCACTTTCGTGGGGCGGCGCATCCGCGGCGCGAAGCTGCTTGTCGCTTGGAACGCCGTGTAGCTCCAGCAGCACGGGATCCATCAAATGCGGGCGCAGCGCCAGGCCGTGCGATCCAACTGCCTGCTCAAGATAGCGGAAGATGCGGACACCGCCGCCGTCGAGATCGCCCCAATGATAGGAGGGGACCCTGGCGGCGCGGGCGAGCCTGACGATCTGGCGCAGATGGCCGCGTGACGGAAAGCCGCCCGTATAGATGACGAGCGCTGAGCGGTCGGCGTTGATCTCCCGAACGTGCCGGATGAACGATGCATAATTTTCGATGGTGAGGAGATAATCGATGTCGCCGGCAAGGCTGAGCAGATCGCCCTGCTCGGGCGGGACACCGTAAAAGCGTAGCGGCGGGAGCGTTGCGCCGGCCACGGCGATCGGGCCGCTCAGGACGAGCGGTTGCGGCGTGCGCAGCACGCCAAAGGATGCCAGCACATCGTCCGCATCGAGTGCCCCGGCGGGCACGCTTGCCGGATGGAGGCGTTCGAATATCCTGACAACAGTAGAGGTCACCCGCTCGAGCGCCTTGCTGTCGGTTCCCGCAGCGCGGGAAAAAGTCCGGAAGTCGAGAGGTACGGCGTCGCCGTCAGCAGCCCTCCCGGCGAGCAGGCGCACCAGCGCCAGCGCGTCCGCGAGCCCGGTTTCGTCCCGGGGAGCAAGGCCGAAGCGCCCGACGCCGCGCGACCAGGCCTCGGCGATCTCGTCGATCACCGCGTGCGCGGCCGCCGACAAATCCTCGCGGGCGCGTATGGCTTCGAGCGCATTTTCGACGCTGTCCTGTGCTGGCACGCGCTGGAGCTGGGCATAGAGCGGCGCCGGATCGACGAGGCGCACATGCCCTAGAAGGATGCTTCCATCGACACGGCGTCGCTGGACCGCGATGCCGCCGGTCTGTTCGGCCGCCAGAAGCGCCCGGGTGAAGCGGTCGCGGGCCTCGACGGTCGAAAATGCCTCTTCGTCGATATAGGCGAGGAGCCTGGTGGCTCCCGGGTTCGCTTCGTGCCGGTCGAGCAGATCGTGGATCAGGGTATCGACATTGCCGAAGCGCCGCCTGCTCATTCGGCCGCATCCGATGCCGGCTCGAGATAGCCGGCGAGCGCGGCATCGCTTAAGTGCTGGGGATTGGCGGCACGCATCTGGCTACGGGCATGCGCCTTGATGCGAACCGTTTCGGCGGTCGCGCTGTCGCCGTGACGGAACACATCGATGATACAGTCCAGATTCTCGTTGACCACCGACCGCTTTTCCGTCGGCGCGGCGATGACGACCTGAAGCCCGATATCGTCGTAAAAGTCGAGCAAGGTGCGCTGGTTGGGCCCGTCCATCTTGCTGAAGGCTTCGTCGAACACGGCAAGGCCGAGACCGAGATCCGCCTGGTCATATTGCCGGCGGGTGCCATGATAGATGCTCGCGAGCGCCGCCCCGATTATCACATAATAGGGAACCTGGCGTTCCGCGCCGCTCGCGGTCCCCTTGCGCTTGTCATAGCTGTATTGCCGGCCCTTCTCGACGTCTTCCATGCGAAGATCGAAGGTGAAATAGTTCCGATAATCCTGATAGGCGGTGAAATCGAGCGTATCGTCACTGAGCAGCCGCTCGACTTCCCGCAGGGCGCGCGCATGCTCCTCGTCGCGCGGGCTGCTGCGGCCGAACAGGGAATCGAACACATGTTCATCCGTCTCGCTTTCGCGCGCGAGACGATGAAGCGAGGCGAACTCCTCCTTCGGGCGCGCATGCAGCGTGTAGATCTCCCCGTGAAGCGGGCGTGCCTTCAGCGCGCGGGTCAGGTTTTCGAGTTCGGTCCTCAGATCATTGAAGCGTGCGTTGAGCTCGTGGATGAAGGCCGTTCGAAACAGCCGTCCGATCTGCTCGACGGCTTCGTCGGCCTGGCGGCGATACCGGATGAGCTCATTGTCCTCGAGCGCGCTGACATTGCCATCGACCCAGTGTTTGATCTCGGTCGAGATCGAGCCCTGCACCGCGATCGGCGCTGTGCTGTCGAAATGCGCGCGGTAATGGCCGAGTGCCTCGCGGATCTCGCCTTCGCGCGCGCGATAGGCATCGCGCGCCTCATCGGCGCGCTTGTTCATCGCCTGGGTCACCTGCGAGAGCGGCCGCGGGCGTTGCCCCACATAGGTTTCGCGCAAGGCACGCAACTGGACGCGCGACTGGATTTTTTCGCCAAATAATTGCCGCCGTAGGCGCAGGCTCAGCCAGGAGCCCGGATGGCCATCGCCGCCATCCAGGCGACGCTGAATATCAAGGCCCGCCTGGGTGAGCTGGCCGCGCTGGTCGACCAGCGCATCCTTGTCGTCGCTTGCCGCACGAAGCTGGATTTTCACCCGGTCCAGCCCCTCCTGAAGCGCCGGGTCGATCGTGGCCGCGATGCGCTCGAGCCGCTCCTGCAACACATTGCGGTTCTCGTCATGCTGATCGATCGCGCCGACGAGGAGCGCGAGCCGGTCGGTCTCGGCGGCTGCTTCGGTCAACGGCTCGAGCTTCCTGCGGATATCCTCGTGGAAGCGCTCGGCCTCGACATGGCGGGCGAGCCAGCCGCGGCGCTCGTCGATCTGCCGGGTTAGTTCCGCCTCTACGAGCGGCGCTGCGGCACCCCCGATCTTGAAGCCCTGCGGCTGCAATACCTCGACGACGATCCCGCTATTATAGGCGCCATCGCGCATGATGGCACGGCCGCCGCCAAGCAATTCCGCCTGGGTGTCGGCACGCCGCACCTGCCCGGTGCGGAAACGAAGGAACGCGAGCGCCATCGGATCTTCGCTGGCGAATACCGTAGCGAGAGAGTCGGCCTCGAAGCCCGGCGGCTGCTCCGCTAGGCGCCTGGTGTTGACAACCCGGCAGCCGCGGAAGCTGTCGCGGGCACCGCGCAGGATCTCGACCGCCCTGGATGCGTGATGCGGGTCGACAAGGATCGCTTCCCGGTCCCGGCCAAGCAGCGCCTCCGCTGCTTGGCGCCAGTCGGAATCGACGATCTCGGCTGCCTGGCACAAGGCGCGGGGCCGCATGCCTTCGCGTTCGAGTGCCGCCATCAGCTGGGTGGTGCGATCATCGAGCTGGATCTTGCCCTTGCGTGCGCGCTCGCGGCGCTCGACAAAGCCTGCAATTTCTTCCTGCAATGTATGGCGCTGCGCGATCGCGTCATCCCGCCTGCTAAGGATCTTGCCGATATTGGCGATCGCGACATCGCGGGCTGCCGCGATGCACGCCTCCATCTCGACAGGCTGTCTGGGCCATCGCGGAACCTCGAGCCCTTCGCCCATCGTCCTCAGCTTCTCGAGCGCCTCGAAGAGCGTCCCGAGCTTCAGGGGCGCGAGACGCTCGCGATGATCGAGCAGGCTGGTCGCCTGACTGACGCTCCGGAAGCGGGCCTCCAGCCGGCGAATGACCTGCGCACGCGCGAGCTCCAGCGCCTTCAGCTCACTCTGGACGACCGCGCGCTTGCCTGCCGCATCCTGCGCGGAGAATTGCGCCAGCAGGCTGTCCTGCTGTTCGCGCAGCGCTTCGATCTCGCTTTCGTGCCGCGCGATCTCGCGTTGCACCTCTTCCAGCGCCGCGCGGTTCTTGCGTCGCTCGGCGAGATTTGCCGTCAGGGCGGCGCCGGCCTCGATCATGGCCGCCAGCCGGGCGACGCCCCGGGCCGTTTCCTCGCGCTCGAGCAGCGTGACGAAATCGGCGACGAGGGCGGCAAGCGCCCGCAGCGCCTCGAGACGGCGCTCGAGCTCGTGAATGTCCCTCTGGATATCGCGATAGCGCTGGATCGACTCGCGCAGCTCCCCGATGTCGATGTCCTTCTTCGCCAGAAGGAAATTGTGCACGAAACCCTCGACGGTTCGCATGTCCTCGAACGAGAGCGCCATCACGAACGCCCGGATGAAGCGCTCGGGATCGCTGTGCCGCCGCCCGGTGAACAGCTGGCGCATATATTCGCGGATATGGTTGCGCGCGCCGTCAGGCCGGATCAGCGCGGTCCCGCTCGCGATGCAGGCCTGTTCAAGACGTTCGCGCACCAGCGACCACGGCGCCGAGCGCTGCTGGCCGCCGTCCAGCTGCTCGACGAACATTTCGGTATCCAGCCGCACGCCCGGCGCGACGTACCGGCCGACCACCTGTGCCTCGTCGGTTGTCGATGCCTCGATGCACAGGCCCACGCTTACCGGAGGGCGCGCGCCATCGGGGTCATCGAACACCAGCGCGATATGGGTTACCGCCTGGTCCCACAGGAATTCATGCTCGTTGAGCTGACCGAGACAATAGCCGCGCAGCGTGCGCTCGGACCTGCGGCTGCCGGTCTCGCCGGCCGAGCGGTTGAACCTGTACCATTGCCGCGATCCGCCGGTCATCACGGCCTGGATGAGGTCGATCAGCGTCGACTTGCCCGAGCGGTTCTGCCCCAGGATCGCCGTGTCGCCGGACAGAGAAAGATCTTCCCGGCTGAACAGATGCCACTGGACCAGCGCGATGTGGACGAGCTTCATCATGCCGCATCCTCCCGGTCGTCGTCGGGCCCGTCCGCATCACCGCGATCCTCGTCCGCCTCCTCCGGGCCCGTGTCCTGGTAATCGGCACGCGCGAGCAGTTGTTCCAGATGCGCAAGGAACTCGTCGCCGGCGACCGTCGCGACCAGGGCGCGAATGGTGACCGGGATGTCCTCGAGCTCATCGTCCATATCGCCCATGCGGACGATCGCGCGTCGCTCCAGCCCCTCCACCAGCGCCTTGAATTCGCCGATCTGCAGGGCAGGGCGCCGGGCGCGCGCCACCATATCCTGATAGGCATCATAGGCCGCGTTGAGCCAGACGAGAACGCTGCCATAGCGTTCGACATCGCCTTCCTGGACGCCTTCCTCCCATAGCCGGCGCATGAGCAGCAGCACGAGCGTCTCATCGATCCGCATGCGCGGATGGCCGATCAGTTCGGTATCGGGGATGATCCCCGCCCAGCCTTCGCTTTCGCGGACCACGAGCCGGAAGCCGGCCACGTCGAAATAGTCGGAGACCAGCCGCTCGATATCGGACTTGAGCAGGATATCGAGAAGGCTTGCCGACCCCCGATCCTCGACATGGAGGAACTGATTGCGCAGAAGATGGCTGATCACCTGCGTCACGCGCTGCATGCGGCGCGGGTCACGCGCGTCGAGCGTCTGGAATTCACTGAGCATGCGGTACCTCGATCGTCACGTGGTCAGCGGTGCGGGTCACGGTGAACCCGGCGCAGCTGAGCCAGGCATTATCGACCCCGGCAGCATCGGTGCGCGTGAAGCGGAACCCGGATTTGAGATAGTTCGCGACGGCATTGCCGCCTCCCGCTTCGTCGGACGCGAGAACCGACAGCCGCAATGTCTCGAAGGCGAGGAAATCATCGACGCTGTCGATCCAGAAGCTGCTCGCCTCGCTGGAGCCGAACGGGGGCACGCGCTTTTCCAGGAAACGGGCTACCTGTTCGGGCGTGACTGCGATGCGGTCGAGATATTCGCGCTCCAGCCGCTTGCGTAGATCGCGAAGCGGATCGGGAGGGGGAAGGACCAGAAGGCCGCCGACGATGGGGCTGCGATAGTTGCGCGGCCGTGCGAGCAGCAGGGGCGACCAGAAGGTCTGCCGGCGCTCCATCATGCCCGAGACCTCAAGATCCGGTTTGCCGCGTTCGAGCAACATGTCGAGCTGCAACAGGATCGGCTCGCTGCGCTGCAGGAATGTGCCTCCCCGGCGTCCGGCATAGCGAACCGTGTTGCGCAGCCGGGTCTCCAGTCGCGCGCGATGCTGCTGGATGCGCTCGAACGCTTCTTCGATCTGTTCGAAGACCCGGCGGACCTTGCTCAGGTCTTCATAGACAAGGTCTCGTGCCCTGGCGGCGTCGGGCGCAAGCCGGGCTTCGTGATACGCTTCTGCGATTGCGCCGATATCGGCGACCGAATCCTCGACCGCATCGAGCGCGCCTAGAATCCGGTGCCGGAACCGATAGGGGTGCGAGGTCGTCGAAATCGCCGCATAGTCCTGGAGCAGCACGCGCTCGACGAAGTCCTCGAAATAGTGACGCAGCCGCCGCCCCACGCTGTCGCTTCCGCGCACCTGATCATCAATATCCCGCAGCGCGCTCAGGACGCTGCGCAGGTACCGGCCGAACGATGCGGCATCACGCGCAGCCTTGTGCAGGCCGGGTGCATTTTCGCGGGCATTGCGTTGCAGCGCCTCGAGCTCGTTCTTCACCTGGATGACGAGCCCGCCCAACTGCTCCGACATGCCTTCCTGGAGGTTGCAGAGGAACTCCGCCAGCCGCATCGCCCCGGCGGGCATGTCGACCGTGACCTTCAGCCCATAGCGGCTCTCCTCGAGCCAGCCGGTCGCGCGCAGGCGATTATAGATATGGCGCGCCCGGATGATCGCCTCGCTGGTTGCCTGGGTGTCGGCGGTTCCGACATTGCGCCTTCGCAGGCGTTTGCCGCGGCGCGGAGCCAACTCGTCGAGTTTGACGGGCGCCTCGTCCTCCCGCCACAGATCCGCATGCTCGCCCAGATCCTCATAGATCCGGCGAACAATCTCGGCCTCGGAAGGGAACCGCAGATCCGAACGATAGAAATGCTGATAGATGCCGAGCAACACACGCTCGTAGAGAAAGCGGTTGGAGCCGGCGAAAAGGGCGAAGATATCGGGATCGAGCTGACCGAAGAGCATCAATATGCGGTGCCCATGGCCAGAGCAGTGACGCGGTAGTCGGCGCTGGAACGGAAATGCCGCGCCGCCAGCAGACTATTGCGGATCAAGGCCATTGCAGATCGCATTCCCCCACGCCCTGGCCGAGGCAGGAAGACCGCCCCGGAACCGTCTGGCGACTATCGAATAAAGCACAGGCCCGGGCAAGTCGCCCGGGCGATCGACAAAAGTCCCGATTTGGTTGTTTTTCTTGCCGCCGAGCGGCCGCCGGGGGTGGGGTCGGTTGTGGAAGCCGCAACAGGAGCCGGCCCGGTTAGCCAGACGCATTGCAGGCGCAACCCGGGTGCGGCACTCCAATATGCATGAAGACTGTTCGCGCCGCATTATGGCCGCTGCTCGAAAAGGCCAGGCTCTCCATGACCCCGGATCTGGAGGCGCAGCTCGCCGCCGAACTGGCGCCGCAGGAAAAGCGGCGTGTTGCCCATACGCTCCAACTATGGCGGCCTCTCGCCATGGAGTTGATGCGGACGACATCGGCGCGTGAGCGACAGCAGCTGATTGAACGCTATGCCGCGGGACGCCCCCATTGGGCGTTCTACGCCGTGGCGGCGTGGATCACTCGTACCCTGGCGCTTGCCGAACATCTCGAGCGGGCGGACCTGGCCATCCAGCCCAAGAAATGGGCAGCGATGGCGGCGTTGAACTGTGTCGACGACTTCGAGGCCGACGATGCATGGCTCTGGCCTTTCGAGACGGAGTCGCCTTGGCCCGAGCAGGATGACGATGCCTAAGCATGCGAGTTTTGCGCAGCAGGTCGCGTTACGAACACCGTCTGAAGGCAGGGCGATGGCTAAGTTCGGCGCGCCCGCTATAGGACCCTGCGGTCACCTGCTCTCGTAGAGTTCGGGGCCGCCACTCCCGGCAGAGATGATTGCCGATTGCGTCGCTCTGCCGGGAGACCAAATTCCGGGCGCCGGGATTGTATCTGCATTCGTCGACGGCGCCATATCCATCAAATATCCAACTTTGCGGGCGGCGGGATCACTCGACCGGTTTGCTTGGTCGTGCCGCAAGATAGTCGGCCAGCGGGCCCGCCAGCTCGGGTTTCAGGCGGGGAGCGATGATTGACATGAGCTTGCCGCGATGCCCGCGCAGGCGCTCCCAGTTTTTCAGCTCGAACTCGAGATAGGCCGGGTCCTGCGAGGCGAGATTGGGAAAGTCCGGGCGAATGCCGGTCGCATCCATCCGGTGGCACGCCGCGCAGGCCGGCAGATCGTCTTCCGGCCGCCCATGCAGGAACAGCTGTTCGCCCAGGGCAACGCGCGCGGGATCGCGCGGCCTCGCCGGCTTGCGCCAGATTTGCGCGTACCAGGCCGCCACATTATCGCGGTCGGTGTCCGAAAGGCCTCGCGCGATCGGTTCCATAATCGCGCTTGCCCGGTGATTGGGCGCCCCCGCTGGAGCCGCGAAGGCGGCGAGCTGCTTCCTGATATATTCGGGATATTGTTCGTTGAGCGTCGGGACGCGCGGCGCGGCATCGCCGCCCGGGCTGCCGTGGCAGGCAGCGCATTTGGCCTTGGCGATCTGCCCGCCGAGCCTGGGATCGCCGCCGAGGCGCCGGGCATCCGCGGTCCCTTGCGGCGAACAGGCCGCCAGCCCGAAGACAGCGAGAAGGGCGATCGAAACCGCGCGCATCATCCGATCCGATAGGTCGCGGGCTGGTCGGCGATGACCGGGTTGGACAGGGTACCGATCCCGGATATCTCGACCTCCGCGAGATCGCCCGGCCGCATATGGACGAGACCGGGCGTGGGGAAGGGCCCGAACTGCCGCGAGAGATCGCGCCCTTCGGCATCGTCTTCCGCCGGCGGCAGCGCACCCGGCGTTCCCATCGCAATCATGTCGCCGGGCCGCAGATGATAGCCTTGCGAGAGATAGGCGACCGTCTCGGCCACGCCGACCAGGAGATCGTCGAGTCCGGAGCGCTGGCGAACAATGCCGTTCAACCGGGTCTCGATGCTGTGCCGGGTCGGATCCCCGAATTCGTCGGCAGTCACCATCCAGGGGCCGTAGCTGCCCGACGCCTCGAAATTCTTGCCGAGGCCGAACTGCCGGTTGTGCATCTGATATTCGCGCACCGACCCTTCGTTCACGATCGTATAGCCCGCGACATGGTCGAGCGCCCGCTCGACCGGAATGTGGCGGCCGGGCTTGCCGATCACGACGCCGAGCTCGCCTTCATAGTCGAACGCCCGGGCGACATTCTCGGGCGGTGCCAGGATCGGTTCGCCGCTGCCGACATAGGATGCTGCTGTCCGCAGGAAGAGATGCGGATAGTCGAGCGAGGTGGTGAGCCCGGTCTCCGCGATATGCGTCTTGAAGTTGAGCGCGAGCGCCCAGAGCGCGTTGGGACGCTCCAGAAAGGGCAACAGGGTCACCTCGGCAATAGGGCGGCCGGAAGGGGCGACCGCCAGCAGTTCCGCCAGGCGCGCAAGCGCCCCGTCGGTACCGAGCAGTTCCTCGGTCTCCTGGGGCAGATCCGGCGCAAGCACCGCCATCTCGTGGAAGTTGATGCCGTCCACCGACACGCCAAGCGCGCGGCTCGCGGTTGCATCGCGATATGCAAAGAGACGCATTGTCCTTGCCTCTCCTTATTTGGCGGCCAGACCGACCACGGCCTCGAGCGCCGCGGTGATGACCTGGACGTCGATAGCCGAGGGCGCGCCGCTGGCGCCGATCGCACCGATGACGCGGCCGTCGATCCTGATCGGAAGCGACCCCACCGCCGGCAGCATCGGTGCGCCGTAGCCGAGGGATCCGGCATTGCCCCAGACCATCGGATTGTCGCGGTAGCGCTGGTCGAGATTGTCGCCGGGCTGCCCGCCCGTCGCCGCGCTGGCGAATGCCTTGCCGCGCGCGATCTCGATCGTCACGAACGGCGCACCGTCCATCCGCGCGGCGGCGACGAGATGGCCGGCTGTATCGACCACCGCGAAGGACAGCGCATGTCCCAACCGTTCCGCCTCGTCGATGGCTGTGTCGATCAGTTTGCGCGCCATCCGGCAGCTCACCAGATACTGTACGATGCAGGTGGAATCCGATTCCATGTTCATTCTCCGTGGGGAAAGGGGATTGGTCGGGCGGCACGGGCGAGGCCCAGCGCGGCCGCCACGCCGATCAGGGCGAGGACCGCGATCGCCGCGAATGCCGTGGCGACCGAAGCGCCGAGCCCGAGCATGATGCCGATCGCCAGCGGACCCAGCACCGTGCCGATGCGGCCGACGCCGAGCGCCCAGCCGACGCCGGTCGATCGCGCGCCCGGTGCATAAGTTCCGGCCGACACTGCCAGCAGCGTGCCGCCCCCGGCCGAGGTCGCGCATCCGGCGGCAATTGCCAGGGCGGCGAACCCGTAAGGAGCCGACGTCAGCACGCCCATCAAGGCGACCAGGCAAGCTGCCGCTGCCAGCATCGCGACGAGCGCCCGGTGCGCGCCGCCGCGGCCGACCAACATGCCGACCACCAGCGTGCCGATGATGCCGCCGCCATTGTTGAGCGCCAGCATCGTCGCGGCGTGCGGCCCGGTCCAGCCGGCGCGCTGGAGGAGGGCGGGGAGCCAGAGTGCCGTGACCACGATGGTGGACCAGGTCATGAAGGAGGTGACCCAGAGCAGCAATGTGGTCCCGCGAATGTCGCTCCTGAACAAAGCGGCGACGGGTGCCGCCTTGGCATGGGCAACCTCGCGGGATTCAGGGAAAAGCAGCGCGATCGCCGCCAGTACCGGGATCGGTGCGATCGCGCCGATCACGAAGATCGCATGCCAGCCATGGACGGGGAGGATCTGTCCCGTCGTATATGCCCCGACCATGCCGCCTAGCGGCACCGCCGCCCAGAGCATCGTCACCGCGCGTGCTCTCCGGTCCTCGCGGCTGAACTCGCCGACCAGGCTCACGAAATTGGGACTGGCACCGCCCAAACCTAACCCGGTCACGACTCGGCTGATGAGCAGGGCATTCAGCGATGCCGAGAGTGCGGTGGCAAGCGTACCGACCGCGAAAAGCGCCGTGGTCAACAAAAGCATGCGCTTGCGGCCGAAGCGGTCGCCCAGCGCGCCGAACAGGAAGGCACCCACAAGGAAGCCGACCTGCGAGGCACCGAGCACCGATCCCATCGCATCGGGGCGCAGCCCGAGTTGCGCTGCGATCGCCGGGATTGCGGGGCCGATCGCCTGGGTATCGAAGCCGTCGAGGAAGGCGACGATGGCGCAGCCGAGGATGACCCGCCGCGCCAGTGCCGCGCGCGCAGCGTCGAGAGGCTCGCTTGCGGCCATGCTCATGCGCCCGGGCGGAGCGACTTGGAGATCTGAGCGAGCCGCGAGGCGTCGAAGATAGCCTTGGGCAGCACGCCGTGCACCGCCTTGCGCGGCGAGCTCGTGTACACGCTTCCCGTCTGGTTGGCATATTGGGTGATACGGAAGCTGCCGGCGATGCTGGCGAGCGCATAGATGTCCTGGCCGGTCAGGCCGGTTGCACCCGAAAGCCAGGTGATCATCTGACGGATCGAGCCGGCCAACGCCTGGTCGACCGTGTCGCCATAGGCAAGGACGATCCAGGCATCATGCGTCTCGGCGACCGGCGTTGCGACCGCGACCTTCTTGTGGAGGATGTACTGGATCCGCAGATCCTCCATCGCGGTCTCGATCGCCGTCTGATCGACCACCCCGTCGCCCTGCGCGGCATGGCTGTCGCCGGTCCACAGGCGGCCTCCGGCCACTTCGACGCCGAGGAACAGCGACGTCCCTTCGGTCAGGTCGCGCAGCGAAATATTGCCGCCATAGCGGCCGGAAAGGATGCCGCTGACCGGCTTGTCGCCCGCCGGCTGGACCGCCATCACGGCCTGAATCGGTGCCAGCGGAATGCGGACGCCTTGGGCGAAGTCCGCGAAGCGGCGCTGGGCATCCATCTTGATGTAATGGAGATAGGGCTGGTCGAACGCGTCGGGGAGCGCCCCCATGCCCTTGGGCGTCGAGTTCCAGCCCCACCCGATCGGCTTCAAGCGGACCATCCGGCATTCGATGACGTCGCCGGGCTCCGCACCTTTGACGGCGACGGGGCCGATCAGCGAATAGGGGCCCGCGGGATAGCGTTTGCGGATCGACTCGCGCTCGGCGAACGCCATGCCGAACCTGGCCTCGTTCGCCCAGTTCACCCAGGTATTGGGGTAATGGACGATGTCCCCGCTCTCGATTTCGAGCACGACCGGGGTTGCGGGGTCCATCGCGCCGACCTTCACGGTCTGCGGGGTCGAGGGCAGCTCATGCACGCGGCCGGCACGCAGCGGAGTCGCGGCAACTGCGGGGCGCGCAAGGGCAGGGGTCGCTCCCCCTCGTACGAACATCGCGGCGCCCGCGCCGGCGGCAAGGATGCCGCGTCGGCTTATCCCGCGCTGATCGAGGGCAAGATCGACCGCCTCCCGGTCGACGCCGTCAACGGCGCGGGCATGATCACGGCTCGCCGACGCCTGGTGCATGGACAAATGATGCGGACAGGGGTCGTGCGCCGGGCAGCAGCTATGCGGTGAGTGCGTCATGCTCATTCTCTCCCATTTGGCCTTCTTTTGATGGGCCAGGGCTTATTCGTACCGTCGCTGCATGTATTGGCCGAAACCAATGGGTCCGCTGTTATCAAATCATCCGGATTTCAGGGCCGGCCCGAACATTCGGACGGCGTGATAAGCGGCAGGACTGGGCGACATCAGCGGAATGACTCCATCCCCTTAAGGTCTGCGCAGAGGGCGAAGGCGCCCGACAGGGGAGAGATACTGCATGTTGAAGATCTGGGGGCACCCCGCGGCGCCAAATGTCGCCAAGGTCCTGTGGACCTGCAACGAGCTGGGCCTCGACCATGCGCTGATCCCGACCGGTGGCCCGCATGGCGGTCTCGACGATCCGGCCTATCGCCGCCTCAATCCCAATGGCCGCATTCCGACCGTCGACGACAACGGCTTCATCCTGTGGGAATCGCATGCGATCATGCGGTATCTGGCGCGCCGCGAGGGGGACGAAGTGCTCTATCCCTCCGATCCCAGACGCGTGGCGCTGGTCGATCAATGGCTCGACTGGCAATCGGCGCATTTGGCGCAAGCCGTGCGTGATCTCGTGCGGCTGACCCTCAAGGCGACGACGCCGCCACCGGCCGAACAGCTGGCCCGCGCCGAGGCCGAAGCCGACATGCTGTTCGGGATCGTTGATGCAGCGCTGCAGGAGTCGCGTTTCATTGCAGGCTCCGCCTTCACCCTTGCCGATATCCCGATCGGCGTCGCGGTACGCCGCTGGACGACGCTGCCGATCAAGCGCGCGCCGCTCGCGGCACTGGATCAATGGTTCGAGGCGGTGCAGCGGCGTACCGGTGCCCGCCCCCCTTCAGCCTAGGGGTTCGTCGTCGACCTGGTGAGTCTGGCGACGGAACTCGCTCGGGCTCACCGCCATATGCTGGGCGAAGAAGCGGGTAAAATTGCTGTGGGCGCCAAAGCCCAGGCGCTCGGCCAGCTCGACCAGCGGCTCATCGGTCGTGCTCAGATACCTTGTCGCAGCGCGCATGCGGATATGGTCGATATAATGCTGCGGCGAGGCGCCGATACAGCGCCGGAACTGCTCGAAAAAATGCGACCGGGACAGTCCGACCATTTTCGCGATCTCGTCGATACGCGGATTCTCGAAGGCATGATCGTGGATGAAGCTCAGGGCCTTGCGGATCCTGAAATCGATGGGACGGACGCTGGTCGTGCCGGTTCGCTCGACCTCCGGAGCGATATAAGCACGGATGACGGCGTCGATCAGGTCGATAAGCAGCGCCTCGCGGTCGGCTGCATTTTCCACCAGATCGCGCGAGATGGACGCGGCGAGGCGTTCGGCCTGGACGCGGACGCTCTCGGTCATCTGTTCGCGAGGGCGCGGGAAGATCAGCCCGGCGCGCAGCCCCTGCGCTTCCAGGACACGATCGATCCATGCCTGCTCGATGATGAGCGACAGGATCATCGTCGGCCCGCCCTCATTGGCAAGCTTCAGATGCGGCACCCAAGGGTTGAAGAGCAGCACCGAGCCTTCGTCGAGCGGCAGGGTCTCCGAGCCGGATCGAAAGCGCGTATCTGCGCCGCCAAGCATGAAGAGCATATTGAACTGCTGGTGGGCATGTTCGACCAGGGCGCGACCCGTGATATTGACCGTTGCGCGGCCGAAATCGCCCGTCACGATCCAGATCGGTGTTTGCTCGTGCGCCACCATCCACTCCCGTCGCGGCGCCCTTGTCTCGCCTTTCCGTTGAGCTTCGCTCATCCTGCCTGGACTCTATGCCCCGGGCCCATGCTGCGCAACATTGTTGCGGCGGAAATGCGGACTGCATGCACTTCCGGCCCTTGGTCCCAGGCGCCATTACCGCCCGCATTTGCGATGCGACACACGATTTCCGGACGCTTTGATAAGCTTCCGGAGCTTGCTGTTATAAGGAAGCGGGCGCCCCGTCTCATAAGGAAGCAGGCCCGAAACGTCCGCACGACGGTCACGTGAAGAGGCTGGAGATGGGAGAGAGCCGTTCATGAACCGCATGCAAGATCGCAGATTTCGTCCTCAACTCTGCCAGACGGCCTCGCTGCTGGCGCTGACCATCGCATGCGGCGCCACGCCCGCGTTCGCGCAGGATCAGGCGGCCGCGCCCGTGACGGCCTCGGCCGCCGCTCCCCAGACAACCCAGCCGGCCCCGCAGGAGAACGCCACGGCGCCCAAGGACGAAAGTACCGCCGCGAGCGAAATCATCGTGACCGGTACCCGCGTCGCGCGTTCGGGCTACACCGCGCCGACGCCGACGACCGTGATCGGCACCGATCAGATTCAATCGGCGGCGCCCGCGTCACTTGCGGATTATGTCAACGAGCTTCCCGCGCTTGTCGGCTCGACGACACCGCGGGTGGCGACGACCGGCGCCTCGGCTACGGTTGGCGCGAACCTCTACAATCTCCGCGCTCTGGGCGCGAACCGCACGCTCGTCCTTCTCGACGGGCACCGGGTCGCGCCCTCGACGCTTACCGGAAATATCGATGTGGGGCTGCTGCCACAGGCGCTGGTCGAGCGCGTCGATGTGGTGACCGGCGGCGCCTCTGCCGCCTGGGGCTCGGACGCGGTCGCCGGCGTCGTGAACTATGTCCTCAACAAGAACTTCACCGGCGTCATGGGCAATGTCCAATCCGGTATCTCGGGGCAAGGCGACGCAAGCACGTTCAAGGCGGAACTGAGCCTCGGCGCCAGGTTCGCCGGCGGCCGCGGGCACCTGCTGGTGTCCGGCGAATATCATGACGACGGCGCCGCGGACTATGTGACCTCGCGCGACTGGTTCAAGAGCTACAAGGTCGTCAACAACCCCGCTTTCGTCGCTGGAAACGGGCAGCCCCGGCTGCTGCTGCAACCGGGTGTCGGGCTCGGCGTCGCGACCGATGGCGGCCTCATCACCTCGACCACGACGACCGGCAACGTCACCTCCTCGGGCGGCCCGCTGGTCAACACGCAATTCACCGCCGGCGGCAGCCCGGTGCCCTTCCGGCCCGGCTTCAAAACAGGCGTGCTCTCCTTCGGGGGTGACGCGCAGGATGTCAGCCAGATCATCCGGCTCGGTTCTCCCGTGAAAGGCGGGACGGTCTTCGCCCGGGCGAGCTATGATCTCACCGATAGCATCACCGCCTATGGCGAGTTCGGCTACGCCAACGTCAAGAGCAAGATCTTCGCGCGTGTCTATGAACGCGACGGCAATATCACCATCAAGGCCGATAACGCCTATCTGGATTCCGCCACCAGGGCGACGATGACGGCGAACAATCTTGCGAGCTTCACCCTGGGCAAGATGTTCCTCGACTGGGGTCCTTCGGTGGGGCGCAACGACCGTGAGCAGTTCCGCTATGTCGGCGGCCTCGAGGGCAAGTTCGCAGGTGGCTGGAGCTGGGACCTCTATGGCCAGCACGGCGAGACCAAGTTCCTGAACGGCGACTATTCGAACAATCCGATCACCGCCAATTTCAACAATGCGGTCGACGCGGTGGTGAACCCGGCGACCAGCCAGATCGTCTGCCGCTCGACGCTCACCAATCCGACGAATGGCTGCGTGCCCTATAACGTGTTCGGCACCGGAAAGAGCACGCCCGCCGCGCTCGCTTATATCTATGGTCAATCCTACCAGAACATCACGATCAAGCAGGATGTCGTTTCGGGGTCGTTGCGCGGTGAACCCTTCTCGACCTGGGCGGGCCCCGTGTCGATCGCGCTCGGCGGCGAATGGCGGCGCGAATCCTATGCCGCGACGACCACCGCGCTTGATCAGACCAATGCCTTCTTCCTTGGTAATTTCCGGCCCTCGAACGGCCATTACAATGTGAAGGAAGGCTTTTTCGAGACGGTGGTGCCGCTCCTGAAGGATCAGCCTTTCTTCCACGAGCTCGATTTCAACGGGGCGGTCCGCTACACCAGCTATAGCCTGTCGGGCGACGTCACGAGCTGGAAGGTCGGCTTGACCTGGGACGTGGATAGCCAGCTCAGATTGCGTGGGACGCGGTCGCGCGACATCCGCGCGCCCAACCTCGCCGAGCTCTTCCAGGCGGGCAACAACCTCAACCAGACGATCAACGACCCGCAGCTGAGCAGGAGCTACAGCGTCCAGCAGTTCGCGTCCGGCAATCCGGGCCTTGTTCCCGAAAAGGCGGACACGACCTCGGCAGGCGTCGTCTATCGTCCCAGCTGGCTGCCGGGCTTCGGCATCTCGGTCGACTATTTCGACATCAAGATCGACAAGGCGATCTATTCGAACACGGCGCAGGCGGTCATCAATCTCTGCCAGGGCGGCGACGCGCTGCAATGCTCGTTCATCACTCGCAATCCCGCCACCGGCCCCAACCCGAACCAGATCACGCTGGTCAAGCTTTTGCCGCTCAATATCGGCGGCGAGGCGACGCGCGGCGTCGATTTCGAGGCGAGCTACCGGCGCAACCTCTCGGATATCGTCAGCAACTGGGGTGGATCGCTCAATCTTCGTATGGTCGGGACCTACGTCTCGCATCGAACGGTGACGGTCGGTGGGGTGACCACCGAATATGCCGGGCAGAACGCCAATTTCGACCAGAACTCGCAGGCCGTGCCGAGCTGGCGCTGGCTGGCATCGGCGGGCTATGATTCGGACCATGTCGGCGTGACGCTCACCGAGCGCTTCATCGGCGCGGGCAAGCTCAACAACGCCTGGGTCGAAGGCGTCGACATCAACAACAACCACGTGCCGGCGGTCTTCTACACCGACCTGTCGCTCACCTTCAAAATTCCCGAGTTCGGCAAGGGCACGCAGATCTATTTCGCCGTCCAGAATCTGTTCGACAGGGATCCGCCCGTCGCTCCGATCTATGGCGCCACGGGCTTCCTCAGCACCGGCACCAACGGCTATCTCTACGACGTGATCGGGCGCCAGTTCCGCGCCGGTGTGAGGTTCAAGTTTTGAACGCACATGATCCTTCGACCTCGCCCGCTTCTTATCCGGCGGGCGAGGCAGTACAGGTCCTCATCGTTGGCGCCGGCTCGGCGGGCCTCACGCTGGCGATCGACCTGGCGCGCCGGGGCGTATCCTTCCGCCTCATCGAACGCGGAGATGCGCCTTTCGCCGGGTCGCGCGGCAAGGGCCTCCAGCCGCGTACCATCGAGATCTTCGAGCAATTGGGGATGATCGAGGCGTTCCTCGACGCTTCGGCGCCTTATCCACCGATCATCAACTACGGCGTCGATGAAAGCGGCCCGCAAGTGGTCGCCGCCAAGACCGACAGCCGCCCCGGCGAGCCCTATCCGCTCTCGCTGATGATCCCGCAGTGGCGCACCGAGAAGCTGCTGCGCGACCGGCTCGCCGAGCTTGGCGGCCATGTTGAATACGGGGTGGAGTTCACTGGCCTCGCCGAGACGGACGGCGGTGTCCAGGCGCGAGTGCTGGTGGACGGCGAGGAACGCACGATTGAGTGCACCTGGCTGGTCGGAACCGATGGTGCGCGCAGCGCTGTGCGCAAGGCCCTCGGTATCGGCTATCCGGGTGAGACGGGTACCTTCCGCATGCTGATCGCCGATCTGCCGGTCGCCAATTTGTCGGATGCGGGCTGGCACCGTTGGCCCAACGCCCCGGGCGGCGGGTTCGCGCTGTGTCCGCTGGCCAAGACTGACAGCTTCCAGCTTTCGGCCGAACTCACCACGGACGGCGAGCCCGAGCAGACCCGTGAGGCGATCCAGACGATGATCCTTGCGCGGACGGGCGATGCGACCCTTGTTGCCGGCGAGCCGACCTGGACCTCCGTATACCGGGTGAACTTCCGTCTCGCCGACGCCTATCGCCGGGGACATGCCTTCATTGCCGGCGATGCTGCGCATGCCCATCCGCCGACCGGCGGGCAGGGGCTCAACACCAGCGTGCAGGACAGTTTCAATCTCGGCTGGAAGCTCGCCGCGGTGCTGGCTGGCGCAAGCGAAGCGTTGCTCGAGACCTATGAGACCGAGCGCCGCGAAATCGGCGCGGGCGTCCTGGCAATGAGCAGGGGATTGCTCGCGCAGATGACCGAGAAGGCGGACATGCGGCGCGGGCGCGATACGCTGCAGCTCGATCTCAACTATCGAAAGTCCCCGCTCGCCGCAGAGGAGCGCACGACACCAGGTAGGGTTGAGGCTGGCGACCGCGCGCCTGATGCAGCCCTCGTCGCTCCGGACGGCGCGGCAGTGCGCGTCTTCGACCTTTTCCGCCACCCGGACTTCACGCTTCTCGCGATCGCGGGCTCAAGCGATCTGAAGGGCCTGGCCCGGAATGGCCTGCGGCTGGTCGAGATCGAGCGGGGCGAGGGGAGCTATCGCGACCCGGCCGGGCAGGTCTGCGCCAATTATGGCCTCACCGGCGATTGCCTGCTGCTGGTGCGGCCCGATGGCTATATCGCGGCGGCCGCGGACGGGGAGCGAGCTGACCTGATCGAGGCCTGGCTGCGCCGCTGGATCGAACCGGCACGAGTCCCGGCGTGAGCGGCAGTACGATGCGCTGGGTAGCAACCGCCGCAGGCGCCGCGCGGTCCGCGCCCGACGCGGAGCGGGTGCCCCTGGGCGGCCTGCTGCTCCAGGCGGGCGAACGGCCGTCGCGCTCGGTCTTCCTGTTCCTGCGGCCCGCCGGTGCGTGGCAACTCCTGCCGCTCGAGGAAGCGGTCGTATCGCGCGGGATCGACCTTCTCACGGTCTCGACGCGATATGCGCGCAACGAAGCGCTTGCGGTCGCCGAGCGCGCGCTCCTCGATATGGGCGCCTGGATCCGCTTCGCGCGCGAGACGCTCGGCTATGCGAGGGTCAACCTGCTCGGCTGGAGCGGCAGCGGCACCCAGTCCGCCTTCTACCAGGAGCAGGCAAGCCGGCCGACGATCGCGGCGACGCCCGATGGCGCTGCGCTCGACCTCTCCGCCGCCGGGCTCGAACCCGCCGACGGGCTCATCTTCATGGGCGCGCATGCCTCGCGCGCCCGCATGCTCGCCGACATGATCGATCCCTCCGTGATCGCCGAGGATATGCCGGCCGCGCACGATCCGGCATTCGACCTCTATGGCGGGATGGCACCGGAGCCGCCCTTCGATCCAGCATTCCTCCAATCCTA
Source organism: Sphingomonas sp. OTU376 (assembly GCF_038440415.1). Classification (NCBI taxonomy): domain Bacteria; kingdom Pseudomonadati; phylum Pseudomonadota; class Alphaproteobacteria; order Sphingomonadales; family Sphingomonadaceae; genus Sphingomonas; species Sphingomonas sp. OTU376. The sequence goes on from NZ_JASATQ010000004.1 coordinate 65,898, forward strand.
TCGCGCGGCGCAGGTCGCCCGCATCCGCCGGATCACCGCGCTTGCCCGCGAGCAGCTCGGCCAGGGACTGTCCGATCCCTTCATCGTCCGGCGGACCATGGCGGACCCGCATTTCCTCGACGCCGCGATCGACCCGAATGAACGGCCGCCCGGCCGCTGCTGGCTCGGCGTGCCACGCCTCGTCAACGATGCGCCCTCCGGGATCGCTCGCGTGGCGACGCCCGAGGCATGGCTGTCGCAATGGTCGATCGATGACAGCAATGTCGACGCGGTGCGCTCCGTGGCGGCAATCGACACGCCCCTGCTGGTGATCGAGAACGGCGCCGACGATGCGGTCCCGCCGCAGCATGTGCGCGAGACGTTCGAGGCGGCCGCCTCGCGCGACAAAAGTTATCTCCGCATTCCAGGCGCGAGCCACAGCTATCAGGGCCAACCGGGAGAACTGGCCGCGGTTGCCGACGCCGTCTCGGCCTGGGCCTCCGAAAGGTACTGACCATGACCACCGCCATCTTCCCCAATGATCAGCGCGCGCAGCTGGAGCAGCTCTACGCGGCGATGCGCCCGGAAGGCCTCGCCCCTTTGTGGGAGGTGCTCGCCGCTTTGGTCTCGCCGACGCCGCAAAGCCCGGCCGTCGCGCATCACTGGCGCTATGACGATGCCCGCCGCCATTTGATGCGCGCGGGCGACCTCATCAGCGCCGAACAGGCCGAGCGCCGCGTCCTCATCCTCGAAAATCCCGGGCTTCCGGACCAGTCGGCGATCACGCCCAGCCTCTATGCCGGGCTGCAGCTGATCCAGCCTGGAGAAGTCGCGCCGGCGCATCGCCACACCCAGAGTGCGCTGCGCTTCGTGATGGAGGGCGAGGGGGCCTATACCACGGTCGATGGCGAGCGCGCGGTGATGCGTCCCTTCGATCTGGTGCTGACCCCGTCCTGGCAATGGCATGATCACGGCAACGAGACCGCGCAGCCGATGATCTGGCTCGATGGGCTCGACATACCGACCGTGCGGCATTTCGCGGCAAGCTTTGCGGAGAAGACCGAGGCTCCCGTCCAGGCGCGCCTTGTCCCCGACGACGACAGCCTGAGCCGCTACGGCCGCAACTTGAGGCCGCTCCGCGGGAGCATCGCCGACCGCCGCCCGGCGAGCCGTCCGCTGTTCCATTATCCCTATGCCGAGTGGCGCCGGAGTCTCGCCGACCTGGCAGTCGGCGCGCCCGACCCGCATCTCGGCCATGCGCTCGAGTTCATCAATCCCGCCGACGGCGGCACTGTCCTCCCGACCATTGCCGCCCAGGTTCAGCTGCTCCCTGCGGGCTTTACCACACGGCCGCGCCGCGCAAGCGATGGGGCGATCCATGTGGTGGTCGAGGGAACCGGCACCGCGCGGATCGGGGACCGCGAGGTGTCGCTTGGCGCCCGCGACATCATCGTCGTGCCTTCCTGGACGCGGCTCGAGCTTTCCGCCGACAGCGACCTCGTCCTGTTCAGCTATTCCGACCGCGCAGCCCAGCAGCGCCTCGAACTCTATCGGGAAGACCGTTTGTGACCGACCTCTTCGATCCCGCTACCCAGACTTTTGCCCCGACCAGCGACGGCCGCCTTTTCCCGGTCCGCCGCGTCTTCTGCGTCGGGCGCAATTATGCCGCGCATGCCCGCGAGATGGGGCGCGATCCCGACCGCGAGGCGCCGTTCTTCTTCACCAAATGGGCAGAGACCGTCGTGCCCGATGGCTCGGTCATCCCGTATCCGCAGCAGACGGCGAACTTCCATTATGAGGCCGAGCTGGTCGTGGCGATCGGCAAGGGCGGCCGCAATATCGCGGAAAGCGATGCGCTAACCCATGTCTGGGGCTATGCGACCGGCAATGACCTGACGCGGCGCGATCTCCAGCTCGCCGCGCGCGAGACGGGGCGGCCCTGGGACAGCGGCAAGAATGTCGAAGCGTCCGCGCCGACCGGCCCCATCCATCCGGTGCGCGAAGTTGGCCATCTCGCCAAGGGGGCGATCCGGCTGCTGGTCAACGACGTGGTCAAGCAGGACGCCGATCTTGCCGATCTCATCTGGTCCGTCCCCGAGATAATTTCGATCCTCTCGACGCTCTGGGCGCTCGAGCCCGGCGATCTCATCTTCACCGGCACGCCGGCAGGCGTAGGGCCGATCGTCACCGGCGACGTCGTGCGCGTCGAAATCCAGGGGCTCGCTCCACTCACCATCACGGTCGGGCCGGCGGCGTGATCCTTCACGGCTATTACCGCTCGACCGCAAGCTGGCGCGTACGCATCGTGCTCGGCCTCAAGGGCATCGCTGTGGAGCAGCGGGCGCACCATCTGCGCCGCGGCGAGCAGCGCCTGCCGGCCTTTCTCGCGCTCAATCCGCAAGGGCTGTTGCCGGTGCTCGAGCTCGATGACGACAACGTCCTGACCCAATCCCTTGCGATCGCCGAATATCTGGACGAGCTCCAACCCGAGCCGCCACTGCTGCCGAAAGAGCCGATTGCGCGCGCCCATATCCGCGCGATCGCCCAGCTTATCGCCTGCGACATCCATCCGATCCAGAATCTGCGCGTGCTCGCACGCCTGAAGACGCTCGGACACGACGAGGCCGAAGTACAGCGTTGGGCCGCGGATACTATCCGCGAGGGCCTCGACGCCTGCGAAGTGCTGCTCGGCCGCTATGCAGGACCATGGTGCCTCGGCGACCGGCCGACGCTCGCCGATGCCGTTCTCATCCCGCAGCTCGCCAATGCGCGCCGCTTCGGCGCCGAAGGCGACTGGCCGCGCCTCTCAGAGATCGCCGCGCAGGCCGCGACCCATCCCGCCTTCCTCGCCGCCGATGCCGGCGCGCAGCCCGATGCCGAATAGGAGCCTTCCCATGAAGTTCATCAGTTTCCGATATGCGGGCAAGCCTCGCTGGGGTGCGCTCAAGAACGATGATGCGATCGTCGACCTCACGGAAATGGGAGTCGGCGCGACGTTGCGGGAAGCAATCGCGGCTGACCGCATTGGGGAGGCTGCACGCCTTGCCGGGACGGGCGAGGCGCTCTGCCGCCTGGAGGACGTGGTGCTCGATAGCCCCTTGCCCGATACCGGCCGGATCCTTGCGGTCGGTGCAAATTACTCGGACCATGCAGCCGAAATGAACCGCGACGTCGGCGGCGATCCGCAATTCTTCATCCGCCTGCCCTCGAGCGTGGTCCCGCACGGCGCAGCGATCCTCAAGCCCAGCGTCTCGGATCATCTCGACTATGAAGGCGAGCTCGCAATCGTGATCGGGAAGGGCGGGCGGCATATCGCCGAGGCCGACGCGATGGAGCACATCGCCGGCTATACGATCTTCAATGACGGCACGGTCCGCGATTATCAGCAGGTTTCGCTCCCGGTCGGCAAGAATTTCGATGCGAGCGGCTCGATCGGGCCATGGTTCGTGCCGGCAGCGGACATCTCCTATCCGCTGACGGTCGAGACCCGGGTTAACGGCGAGGTTCGTCAGCACAACAACACCGATAATTTCACCTTCGGGCCCGCCCGGCTCATCGAATATGCGTCGCGCTTTGTGACCCTGGCGCCGGGCGACATCATCGCCAGCGGCACCCCGGCGGGCGTCGGCGCCAAGCGCAAGCCCCCGCTCTGGCTCAAGGCGGGCGACGTGCTGGAGATCGAGATCGGCCAGATCGGAACCTTGCGGAACGAGATAGCAAATGAGCCTGCATGACCCGGTGGCCGTTCAGGAGGTTGCCAAGCGCAGGGCCTTTCGGGCACCGATGCCGGCTGCCATGGAGTCTCCAGCGACCTCATCTTCCCTGACGCGCAAGGCGGTCGATCATATCCGCGATCTGATCGTGCGCGGTGAGCTGTCGCCGGGTTCGCGGGTTCAGGAAAAGCAGCTCTGCGAAATGCTGGGCCTGTCGCGCACGCCGCTGCGCGAAGCCTTGAAGGTGCTCGCGACCGAAAACCTGGTCGAGCTGCTGCCGCGGCGCGGTGCCCGGGTGACCGCGCTTGATCCCAGGCGGTTGCGCGAGCAATTCGCGGTGATCGCGATGGTCGAGGCGGAAGCCGCCCGCATTCTTTGCCGGTCGGGCACCGATGAGCAGATCCGCAATCTGCGCGTCATCCATGATGCGCTCAAATCCGCTTATGTCAGCCACGATCCGGCGCGCTACTATCTCTCGAACGAGCAGTTCCACCGCGCCGTCGTGGTTCAGAGCGGCAACCAGACGCTTGCCGACATCCATGCCGGGCTCATCGTCCATCTCCACCGCGCCCGCCATTTCGCGCTGACCATGAGCGAGGTGAACCTCGAATTCGCGCATGATCATGACGAAATCATCGAGGCAATCGAGCGGCGCGATACCGAGGTCGCTGGGCGCCGCATGACCGAACACCAGGCCGGCGTCGCTGATCATGTGCTGATGTCGCTCGGGCAAACGGGTAAGGGAGCACGTCATGAAGATTGACGGCTTCGTTCTCGCCATGCTGGGGGCTGTCGCTCTTGCGCTTGCCATGCCCTGGCTCGGTACGGGGGACGGCCCGCTTCATCTGGGACTGGTGACGACGATCGGCATCGGGATCGTCTTCTTTCTTCATGGCGCGGCGCTTTCACCGTCGGCGGTGCGCGCGGGAGCCGCGAACTGGCGACTGCACCTCGTCGTTCATGGCAGCACGTTCCTGCTCTTCCCGGCAATCGGTGCGGCCCTCTTCTTCGGATTGAAGGGCATGCTCGCGCCTGAGATCCGGCTCGGCATCTTCTATCTCTGCGCCTTGTCCTCGACCATCTCCTCTTCGGTTGCGATGACCGCGATCGGGCGCGGCAATGTGCCCGCCGCGATTTTCGACGCAACGCTCTCGGGCCTGCTTGGCATGGTGCTGACGCCGCTACTGGTCAGCCTTGTCGCCAAGACGGCGACCGGTCATCTGCCGCTTATCCCGGCAATCTGGGACGTTATGAAGACCTTGCTCCTGCCATTTGCGGCCGGACAATTGCTGCGCCCCTGGATCGGCGGCTTCGTCACCCGGAACAAAGCTTGGACGTCCAAGGCGGACCGGTTCGTTATCCTGCTGATCGTCTATTCGGCCTTCTGCGAGTCGACCGAGGCCGGTTTATGGTCGCGTTATGCCCCGCTGACGCTCGTCGTCATTGCGTTGCTCGTGCTGTTGTTGCTCGGCAGCGTGATCGCTCTGACGACGCTTGTCAGCCGTCTGCTCGGGTTCAACCGCGCCGACGAGGTCACTGCGGTCTTTTGCGGCTCGAAGAAGAGTCTCGCCAATGGGGCGCCGATCGCGCGCGTGCTATTCGGGCAGAATCCGGCCCTTGGCATGATCGTGCTGCCGCTCATGATGTACCATCAGGCGCAGTTGATCGTTTGCTCCATCCTTGCGCGCCGGTATGCGGAGAAGGCTGACCGCGAGACGGCGACTGAAGACGCGCTCAATCCCGCATGATCGAGATTCTCGAGTGGAGGGACGGCCACATGTCCCAATGGTGGGCAAGCGCTATCGCTGGCCAGCTGTTCGCGTGGGAGCGCTGCGGCGGGCAACCGAGGTCTGGAACCGATCAACCGGGCACTACTTCAACTCCAGTCGCGAACATTAGAGCCTGACGTGCCGGGCATCAGCTACTGGGCCGGCTGCAGACTGTCAGCTTCCAGACAAATAGAACTCGGAAGCTGCTGCATAGTGACGTGCTCCCCAGAAACTCCGCCAGTTTGAGCTAGAGTCCTTCATTGAGGAGGACGGAGATGAAGCGCAGCAGGTTTAGCGAGGAGCAGATCATAGCGATCCTGCGGGAGCAGGAAGCTGGGTCATCGACAGCGGATGTGTGTCGCAAGCACGGCGTGAGCAGCGCGACGTTCTACAAATGGAAGGCGACCTATGGCGGCATGGACGTGTCGCAGGCGCGCAAGCTGAAGGTGCTGGAGGACGAGAACGCGCGGTTGAAGCGACTGCTGGCCGACGCGATGCTCGACAATGCGGTGCTGAAGGAGGTTGCCTCAAAAAACTGGTGAAGCCTGCCGCTCGCCGAAGGGCTGTCGAGGATGTGCGGCAGACCTTCGGCATCAGCGAGCGTCGGGCGTGCGCCATTCTCAGCGTGGATCGATCGTCGATGCGCTATGCGCATCGGCGTGGTGATGATGGCGACCTGCGGTCGCGTCTTCGCGAGATCGCGCTCGAGCGTCGCCGGTTCGGTTACCGACGGCTGGGGATCATGCTGGCGCGCGAGGGGTTGGTCATGAACCACAAGAAGCTGTTGCGGCTGTACCGCGAGGAGAACCTGCGCGTGCGTCGGCGTCGTGGGCGGAAGCGAGCGATGGGCACGCGGGCACCGATGACGCTGCCGCAAGGGCCGAACCAGCGGTGGAGCCTGGACTTTGTGAGCGACACGTTGGTGTGCAGCCGGCGCATCCGCATCCTTGCCGTCGTCGATGACTTCACGCGCGAGAATCTGGCGCTGGTGGTCGATACGTCGCTGTCGGGCGCTCGTGTCGCCCGTGAGCTCGATGCGATCATCGCGGTGCGCGGCAAGCCGCTGATGATCGTCAGCGACAACGGGACCGAACTGACGAGCCTGGCGATCCTGCGCTGGGCGCAGGACCGGCGGATCGAGTGGCATTACATCGCGCCGGGCAAGCCGCAGCAGAACGGCTACGTCGAGAGCTTTAATGGTCGCTTGCGCGACGAATGCCTGAACGAGACGCTGTTCGCGTCGTTGAGCCACGCCCGCTCGGTGCTGAGCGGCTGGCGCCACGACTACAACCATGTGCGACCGCATAGAGGGATAGGCGGGCTGACGCCCGCCGATGCTGCCAGGCGGGTTGTGCAACCCCGCCCACAAGGGCACGATGATAACCTCGGACTCCAGTTATGACTGGAGGAGTTTTGGGGAGCACGTCACGGACGTCCCGCCACCCATTCTCCGCCAGCAATGCTGCGAACGCCTGCCGGTCCGCGAGCGCGAACGGCCCGGGAACGCCGGCGATCGGCGGCGGCACCTTGATATGCCGGGCAAGGATCGCGCGCGCGCCGCTCATCCAGGGATTCTGCTCGGGCGCGGCCCAGACCGCGAAGTCGCCCCTACCGCCGGGGACCAGCGCGTCTCCCAGATGCCGAAAGGCAGCCGCCGGTGCCTTGAAGAACATGACGCCGAGCCGCGAGAACAGCCGGTCGAAGCGATCGGAAAAGGCATAGGATGCGGCGTCGCCCGTCGCGTAGCGCAGTTGACCGAGATGTTCGTCGCCTGCGCGCCGCTCGGCTTCGGCGATCAGGGCGGGCGCAATGTCCACGCCAAGCACGGCTCCCTCGTTCCCGACGGAATGCGCGATCGCGCGCGACGTGGCGCCCCCGCCGCATCCGATATCGAGGACCCGCTCGCCAGGCGCGAAGGCCGCATGGGCCAGGATCGCCGCGCCCAAGGGGGCGAGCATGGTCTCGCTGGCGTCGAGATCGAGCAGCCAGCGCGCCCCGCGGTCGCCCTCCCAGTCGTCGAGCGGATCGATCGCGTACGTCATCGAAGTCCTTTCCGTTCAGCCCAGCAGCGCGGGGGCGCTCCGCCAAAGCATATAGCCTGCGACCGCGAAGATGAGGATCGCGAAAACCCGCGCCAGCCTGCCCGAGCCCGCAAGATGCCGTGCGGCGCGCGTGCCGGCAACGCCGCCCAGCACGCCGCCGCCGACGAACACCGCAGCGAGCGGCCAGTCGATCAGGCCCGACGCGGCATAGTTGATCGCCGTGGTCAGCCCGAAGGCAGCGACTGCGACCAGCGAAGTGCCGACCGCATTGAGCATCGGCATGCCCGTCGATGCGATCAACCCCGGTACGATGAGGAAACCCCCGCCAATGCCGAAGAAGCCCGAAAATGCGCCCGTGCCAAGGCCGAAACCGAGCACCTTGGGCGCGTTGGTGCGATTGCACTGCACGTCGGGCCGATCCTCGCCGGTCCGCTTGCGCAGCATCAGCATGCCGACCGCTACCATCAGCAGCGCGAACAGCGCGAGCAGCTTTTGTCCGTCGATTGCCTTGCCCAGCGTCGAGCCGGCGAGGGCGCCGATCAGGCCGGCCCCGGCGTATATGCCGCCGCAGCGCCATTTGACCGTCCGTGCCCGGGCATGGCTGACCAGCCCGGTCGCGGCGTTTGCGGCGACCGCGAGCGCGCTGGTGCCGATCGCGACATGCGCGCTGGGCACGCCGACGAGATAGACCATCAGCGGCACTGCCAGGATCGACCCGCCGCCGCCGACCAGACCAAGCGTGAAGCCGACCAGCGCGCCCGAGCCCGTGCCCAGCAGATACTGGAGCGGCTCGAGCATGTCAGCGGTGGACGATTTTCGCGCGTGCCTCGATCCGCGGGACAAGCGGCGTCTGGTCGTGGCCGCAACCCGCTGCTTGCCGGAGGATCTCGTCCGTCGTGCGCTTGCCCGCCTGTGACAGCGCCCATAGCGACGCAGCCCGCATTCCCGATTTGCAAAAGGCGAGCGCCGGCTTGTCGCAGCTCCCCATGGCAAAGCAGAAGGCATCGATATCTGCCTCGCGGAACTGGCCGGGAACGACGGGGATATGATGATATTCGATCCCCTCCGCCCGGGCGAGCGCTTCGAGATCCGCGCTCCGCGGCTGGCCGGATTCCTCATCATCGGGCCGGCAATTGATGATCGACCCGAAACCTGCCGCGCGGGATCCGGACACGGCGTTGGGCAGAAGCTGGGTAGTGACGCTGATGTCGGCGTCGAGAGCCTTATGGGCCATGGGGGGTCCTTCGCTGGAGGAGTGTGGATCAGATCGCGTCGAGCGGAATCTTGAGATAGCGGACGCCGTTTGCCTCGGGTTCGGGCAGATCGCCGCCACGCATGTTGACCTGGACCGAGGGCAGGATCAGCCGCGGCATGCCGAGCGTTCGGTCGCGCGCGGTGCGCATCGCGACGAACTCGGCTTCGCCGACGCCGTCATGGACATGGACGTTGGCGTCGCGCTCGGCGCCGATCGTCGTCTCCCAGGCAAAGGCGTCGCGGCCCGGCGCCTTGTAATCGTGGCAGAGGAACAGCCGTGCCTGGCGCGGCAACTCCAGCAGCCGCCGGATCGAACGATAGAGCAGGGCGGCATCCCCGCCGGGGAAATCGGCGCGCGCCGTGCCATAATCGGGCATGAAGATCGTGTCGCCCGCGAACACGGCGTCGCCGATGACATAGGCGAGGTCGGCAGGCGTGTGGCCGGGCACGTGAAGCACGGCGACGGAGAGATTGCCGAGCTCGAAACTATCGCCATCGTCGAACAGGCGGTCGAACTGCGAGCCGTCGCGCGCGAACTCGGTGCCGGCATTAAACAGCTTCCCGAACATCTGCTGCACGGCGACGATCGCACGGCCGATCGCGATGCGGCCGCCCAGCCGCTGCTGGAGATAGGGCGCGGCGGAAAGATGGTCGGCATGGGCATGGGTCTCGAGCAGCCAATCGACGGTCAGGCCCTCGCGCTCGACATAGGCGATGATCGCGTCCGCCGAGCCGTACGAGGTTCGTCCCGCGGCGGGGTCATAGTCGAGCACCGAGTCGAGAATCGCCGCGCGCCGCGTCGCGGGATCATGGACAACATAGCTGGCGGTGAAGGTCGCCTCGTCGAAGAACGCGCGCACCTGCGGCCGCGCGGCTGGGTCGTCGAGCGCCGTGGCGACGATCGCGCCCGCCTGGTCGAGCGCGCGGTCATGGATGGGGCAGGCGGTCTGGCTGGTCATCGGGAGTCCTTGGTGATCAATAGCGGCCGAGCAGCGCATTGAGCCGATAGCCCGCGGTCACACGGTCGGCCCGGGCCCTCAGGGCGAACACGCCCGCGGCGGTCGCCTCGCGCTCGGCGTCCAGCAGGTCGAGCTGCGGCTTCTGCCCGACCTTCACTTCGTCGCGTACATTGCGCGCAGCTTCCTGGGCGGCGGCGCGCTGCTCGGTTGCCGCCTGCTCGACCAGCGCGCTGCTCTCGACCGCCGCATGGGCGGCGGTGATGGCCTCCTGCATCTGGTCGCGCGCCGCCGCGAGCTGCGCGCGCGCGCCACGGACACCGGCGCTCGCTTCGGCGACCTGGCCCCGCACGCGCCCGCCGTCGAAGAATTGCCAGCGCGCCCGCAGGCCGACAGTCGCGGCGTCGGCACGATAGCCGGGAAAGAACTGGTCGCGGACCGTCGATGCCTCGGCAAAGGCGCCGACGGTGGGTAGCCGCTCCGCCTTGGCGCCACGCTCGGCGGCAAGCGCCGCATCGAGCCCGGCCTTTGCCTGGGCGACCGCCGGGCTGCTCTCCTCGGCCGCGAGGATCGTCGCCTCAAGATCGGCGGGTATGGCGGGCGGCGCGGGCAGGGGGGCGAGCGTGCCGGGATCGCGGCCGATCAGATTGGCGAGCCGGGCGCGTGTGACGCGCATCGCCCCATGCGCCGCTGCGACCTGCGCGCGCGCTTCGGCGAGGCGCGCATTCGCCTGGCTCAGATCGGTTCTTGGCGCATCGCCGACTTCGAAGCGGTTCTGCGCATGGCGGGCGAGTTCGGTCGTCGTTGCGACCAGCGCTTCGTAGAGCCGCTGCTGCTCTTCCGCGATGAGGACCGCGCCATAGGCTTCCGCCACCTGAGCCGCGAGGTCGGCGCGAGCGCCGTCGCCGGCAGCGCCCGCCATGCGTTCGCCTGCGCGTGCGCGGGCCATAGCCGCGCTGACCCGCCCGCCGGTGAACAGGGGTTGTTCGAGCGTTGCCTGGGCCGCGCGCGGCGTTACGTCCGCCGCCGGCAGCCCGAAGAAGCCGCCGGGATCGAGCCGGCCGATTCCGATGGTTCCGGTCAGCGTCGCGCTGGGCAGGCCGGCGGCGCGCGCCTGGTCGGTGCGCGCGGCGGCCGCGTCGCTGTCGGCGTCGGCGAGGTCGATCGCGGGGGCATGCGCCTCGGCTTCCGCGATCGCCTGTTCGAGCGTCAGGGGCTGCGAGACGGTTTGCTGCGCCGCGACTACCGCCAGCGCGAGGATCATCGGCGCGATCATGGCGATCAGCGGAAGGCGTTGCCGGGTCGCAGGCCGAGCGCCTTGAATACCATCGCCGCGGGGCACCAGCCGGTGAACGCGGCCTGGATCATGTTGAGACCGGCAAAGGCGGAAAGCGCGATCCACCAGGGATGGACGGTCAGCGACAGCAGGATGCCGGCGAGCACGACGAACCCGGCGAAGACGAATACGGCACGATCGACGTTCATGGCTCAGGCTCCAATGATTTCGGTGGATTTGGTGCGGGTAGGGCGGATCTTGAGCTTACCCACGCCCATGATCCTGAGCGCCAGCTTCTCGTAGAAGGGCTCGGCCTGGCCGTGCTTCACCTTGTACAGGAAATACTGCTCGAACAGCACCTTGGCGCGGTGCACCCATTTGCCCTGCGCCGCCCAGTTGACGTTGCGCGGCGGGATCTGCGGCTGGGCGACGAACGCCACGCCCCCGTCGCCGAAATCGGCGAGGCAGATCGCGTTCCAGCTCGCTTCGTTCTCCGGTGCCTTGCCGTCGAGCTCGTCCGCGATGTTCTCGACGATCGCGGCCATCATGCTTTCGATCATGAAGCCCGTCTTGGGGACGCCCACTGGCACCGGAGTCGGTCCCGTGGGTGGGATCGCGACGCAGACGCCTAGCGAATAGACGTTCTTGAAGGTGGGGTTGCGCTGGTGCTTGTCGGCGAGGATGAAGCCGCGCGGATTGGTGAGGCCCTCGATCCCGAATACCGCCGGCACGCCCTTGAATGCGGGCAGGATCATCGAGAATTTGAACGGCAGGTCGTGCGCCTTTACGACCGCGCCGTCGGCGGCGATCTCCTCGACATGCATCATGCCGTCCTCGACCTTGGCTATGCGCGCACTGGTGATCCATTTGATGTCTCGGTCGCGCATCCGGCTCTCCAGCAGCAACTTGGTGTCGCCGACGCCGTCGAGGCCGAGATGGCCGATATAGGGCTCGGCGGTGACGAAGGTCATCGGTACGCGGTCGCGGATTTTCCGCCGGCGCAGCTCGGTGTCCACGATCATCGCGAATTCATAGGCGGGACCGTAGCAGGACGCGCCTTGCGCCGCGCCGATGATCACCGGGCCGGGATTCTCGACGAACCTGTCGAACGCATCGGCCGCGGCTTCGGCATGACGGCCGGTACAGACCGATTGGGTGAATCCATCGGGACCCAGGCCCTCGACTTCGTCGAACGCTAGCTGCGGTCCGGTGGCGATGACTAGATAGTCATAGGCCATGCTCGTGCCGTCGCCCAGTTCGATACGGTTCTCGGCGGGAACGAGGCGCTTGGCGCCGGCACTCGAGAAGCCGATCCCCTGCTTCGCGAACACGGGGGGAAGGTCGACCTGGATATCCTTCACCTTGCGCCAGCGCACCGCGACCCACGGATTGGAAGGCACGAAGGTATAGGTGTCGCTGTCCGACAGCGCGAAGATATCCGCGCGATTCTTGAGGCGTTCGCGCAGCGCGAAGGCGGTCAGCGTGCCGCCGAGTCCGGCTCCCAGAACGACGATCTTCGGCTTGGCCACGGCACTCTCCTGTTTCGGTCGGCTTGTTTATATGCGTAGTTGCAATATATGCGCAACTAACAAGATTCGCAATGCGCGCTCGAGCGATGATGGAGATGTTCGTGGAAACCCGGCTGCCCTCCCATAAGGGATTGTCCCAATTCGGCCGTGTCTGGCCGGCTGATAGGCATGCCCGGTACATCGTGGCTGCCCGAAACGCGCCAGCCGGGGTGCAACGCCTTCAGCGGGAGAGAGCCGGAATGGCGCGGATATGGACATCGCTGGCTGGCGCGCTCCTGCTCACCGCTTGCGGCGGCGGCGAGCCGCAACCGCCCGCGCCGCGCCCGGCCCAGGGCGAACGGTTGACGATCCGGGAGAGCCAGGTGCCGCAGCGCAAGCCGCTCGCCGCCGAGATCACCACGCGTGACCAGGCCGAGGCGCTGGCGCGCATCCCTGGAACCTTGACCCAGCTCACGGTTCGCGAAGGCGACCAGGTTATCAAGGGTCAGCTGATCGGACGGATCGTCGACTCCCGGTTGGGCTATGAGACAAATGCTTATGAGGGACAGGCCGCGGCGGCCGTTGCCCAGGCCGAAGCGGCGCGCGCGGAGCTCGCGCGCATCCAATATCTCTACAAGCAAGGCGTCTATGCCAAGGCGCGGCTCGACCAGGCCCAGGCAGCCGCCCGTTCCGCCGACGCACAGGTGCGCGCTGCGCGATCCCAGCGCTCGGCAAGCGCAGCCGTCGCGGGCCAGGGCGCCATCCTCGCGCCGGCGACCGGCCGCGTTTTGCGTGCCGATATCCCCGCCGGTTCGGTGGTGGCGCCGGGGATGTCGGTTGCCACGATCACCGCAGGCCCTGCGTTGTTGCGCCTCGACGTGCCCGAATCGCTCGCGCGCCAATTGCGCAAGGGCGCGGGCGTCACGATCCTGGACGACGGCGAACTGGGCGGCCGGCGCGGTACGGTCGTGCAGCTTTATCCGGCGGTGTCCGGCGGTCGCGTTCGCGCCGATGTGGAAGTGGCCGGGCTCTCGACCGATCTGGTCGGCCGCCGCTTGAGCGTGATGGTTGATGTTGGAACGCACCCCGCGATCATTATTCCGAAGCGCTTCGTCTCCACGCGCTTCGGCATCGATTATGTCGATCTGGTTGCGAAGGACGGCACCGCCGCGGCGGTGCCGGTGCAGACCGCGCCGACGAGCGATCCCGCCCAGGTCGAGATCCTGTCCGGTGCAACCGCTGGCGACGTGCTGGTCGCCGGGAAGACCGCGCGATGAAGCTGGGCCTTTCGGGCGCGCTCACCCGCGCCACCATCCTGTCGCCGCTCACCCCCTTGTTCCTGCTCGCCGCGATTGCGCTCGGGCTGCTGGCGGTGATGTCGATCCCCCGCGAGGAGGAGCCCCAGATCAGCGTGCCGATGGTCGATATCCGCGTCGCGGCACCCGGCCTGTCGGCGACCGACGCGATCGAAGTGGTCGGCAAGCCGCTCGAGACGATCGTCCGTTCGGTAGGCGGTGTCGAGCACAGCTATACCCAGGCCGAGGATGATGGCGTGCTCGTGACGGCGCGCTTCCTGGTCGGCACCGATCCCGATGCGGCGGCAACCCGCATCAACGAGAAGCTGCACGCCAACTGGGATCGCATTCCCGTGGGCGTGCCCGAGCCGCTGGTCACGGTGCGCGGCATCAACGATGTGCCGATCATGGTGTTCACACTCTCACCCAAGGCCGGTGAGGCGGGGCGCTGGAACGCGGCGACGCTGCGCGAGATGGCGGAGCGGCTGCGCAGCGAGATCGCCAAGGTCGACGATGTCGGCCTGACCTTCATCACCGGCGGCGCGCCAGAGGAGATCCGCGTCGCGCCCGATCCCGCGCGCCTCGCGCTGCACGGCGTTCCGCTCGGCGCGCTGGCCGACGCGGTCGGCCAGGTCAATCGCGCCTTTCCGATCGGCACAGCGCGCGAGCAGGGCAAGGAACTGGCGGTCACCGCCGGGCGGACGCTGGCGAGCGCGGACGACATCAGCATGCTCACCTTGGCCTCCGCGAGCGGCGCGCCGGTCTATGTCCGCGACGTCGCGACCGTTACCCAGCAGCCGCAGGAGGCGCAGCAAAAGGTTGCGCGCTGGGCGAAGGCGGATGGCGGCTGGAGCGCCGCGCCGGCGGTGAGCGTCGCCGTCGCCAAGCGCGCGGGTGCCAATGCGGTGACCGTCTCGCAAGCGGTACTCGCCAGGGCCGAGAGTCTGAAGGGAAGCTTGATCCCCGCGGGCCTCGATATGGCGGTGACGCGCAACTATGGCGAGACCGCCAACGAGAAGGCCAACGAGCTGCTCTTCCACCTGGGACTGGCGACCTTTTCGATCGTCATCCTGATCGGCTTCGCGATCGGCTGGCGCGAGGCGGGCGTGACGGCGATCGTGATCCCGACGACGATCCTGCTCACGCTCTTCGCCTCCAACCTGATGGGCTACACGATCAACCGCGTCAGCCTCTTCGCGCTGATCTTTTCGATCGGCATCCTGGTCGACGACGCGATCGTGATGATCGAGAACATCGCGCGCCACTGGGCCATGGACGATGTCGCAGTGGAGGGCGGCCGCAGCCGCATCGATGCGGCGGTCGATGCGGTGGCCGAAGTCGGCAACCCGACCGTGATCGCGACGCTCACCGTGGTCGCAGCGCTGCTGCCGATGCTGTTCGTCTCCGGGTTGATGGGACCGTATATGGCGCCGATCCCGGTCAACGCCTCGGCGGCGATGATCTTCTCCTTCTTCGTGGCGGTGGTGATCGCGCCATGGCTGATGGTTCGCTTTGCCCGCAAGACGCTGGCGCACGGCCATGCGCAAGCGGGCGGAGGCCGGCTCGGCCGGCTTTATGCCCGGGTAGCATCGCGTGTGATCGCGACGAAGCGGAGCGCCTGGCTTTTCCTCGGCGGTGTCGGCGTCGCGACATTGCTCGCCTGCTCGATGTTCTATTTCGAGGCCGTGACGGTGAAGCTGCTGCCGTTCGACAACAAGTCCGAAGTGCAGGTGGTGATCGACTTGCCCGAAGGCGCCGCGCTCGAGGATACCGCCCGCCTCGCCGAACAGATCGCAACCGTCGCGCGCACGCTGCCCGAAGTGACGGCGATGGAATCGTACGCCGGAACCTCGGCACCGTTCAATTTCAACGGCCTCGTCCGCCACTATTTCCTGCGCGACAAGCCCGAACAGGGCGACGTGATGGTTACGCTGCTACCCAAGGGCGACCGCAGCCGCTCGAGCCACGCGATAGCGCTGGTCCTGCGCGACAAGCTCGAGGGCATCGCGCTTCCCGCCGGCGGATCGATCAAGGTGGTCGAGACCCCGCCCGGGCCCCCGGTGCTCGCGACCCTGCTCGCCGAAATCTACGGCCCCAATGCCGAAGTGCGCCGCAAGACTGCGGCGGAACTGGAGCGGCTGTTCAAGTCGGTGCCGTACATCGTCGATGTCGACACCAGCTACGGACAGCCGCGCCCGCGCCTGCGGCTCGTGCCGGACCGCTCGAAGCTGGACTATTACGGCCTGTCCGAGCGCGAGATGTATGATTCGATCGGGCTGTTGATGGGGTCGCGCACCGTCGGCTATGCCCCGCGCGGCGATGGCCGCACGCCGCTGCCGATCACCATCGAGCTCCCGCAATCGCAGCGCCGCTGGGACGCGCCGCTCGCCTCGACGCCGGTCGCGGTGGCGCGTGGAGCAGGGGCCGGGCGGCTGGTCGAGCTCGGCGAGGTGGTCGACGCATCGCAGGAACCCGGCAGCCATACCATCTTCCGTCGCAATGGCCGCGCCGCCGACATGGTCACGGCCGAGCTGGCCGGCGAATTCGAAGCGCCGATCTACGGCATGATCGCCGTGCAGCGCGCGATCGACGCCAATGACTGGGCCGCCAAGGGCCTTGTGAAGCCGCTCGTCAGCCTCCACGGCCAGCCCGATGACGAGAGCAAGCCGACCTTGCTGTGGGACGGCGAGTGGGAGATCACCTGGGTCACGTTCCGCGACATGGGCGCGGCGTTCGGCGCGGCATTGCTCGGCATCTATTTCCTGGTTGTCGCGCAGTTCCGCAGCTTCACGCTGCCGTTGGTGATCCTGACGCCGATCCCGCTCACCCTCGTAGGCATCGTCATCGGCCATATGCTGTTCGGTGCGCCGTTCACGGCGACGTCGATGATCGGCTTCATCGCGCTTGCCGGCATCATCGTGCGCAATTCGATCCTGCTCGTCGATTTCATTCGCCACTCCCAGGCTGAGGACAAATCGCTGCGAGACGTGCTGATCGAGGCGGGCGCGATCCGCTTCAAGCCGATCCTGCTGACCGCGCTCGCCGCGATGATCGGTGCAGCCGTGATCCTCAGCGACCCAATCTTTCAGGGCCTCGCGATCTCGCTGCTGTTCGGACTCGCCTCGTCCACTCTCCTGACCGTGCTCGTAATTCCGGCAATTTATGTGGTGCTGCGCGATGATGGGCGACTTGCAACCGGGCGCATGTCTGCATAGCTGTAGACCTGTGAAACAAGATATGCTTGCCGCGCTCGACCGCGCGTCGGAATTCCTGAAGTCGCTTTCGGGGCGCAGCCGGTTGCAGCTTCTCTGCCATCTCTGGGAAGGCGAGAAGCCCGTAGGCGAGCTTGTCCGCCTTACAGGCATGCGCGACACCGCCGTGTCGCAGCAATTAGCCCTGTTGCGCAAGGATGGGATCGTCGCGGCGCGCCGCGACGGACAGACGCTCTATTATTCGATCGCCCATGAGGGGGCGGCGCGCGTGCTCGAGACGTTGCATGGCGTTTTCTGCGCCGAGGATGCTCCGCGCTGAAATGCGCTAGGCACGTGGAGATGGGCGAGATGTCCTTCCGGCGGGGACAGTCGCTGCGGAGCCTCTGGTGCGCCGACCGAGGGCGACATAGATTGCCGGCGGCAACGGCCCTATTCTAACTCTTTCGCTCGGTGACGATACGCGGTGCGCCGCACAGCGCACAGATTCCGGTGCTGCGTGCGAAGCCGTTCGACCCTGCGAGCTCGCGAGCGGCCTGATTGGCTTGGCTGGGCCAAGGGAGGTCGAGCTTCTCCGCAACACATTCGTCGCACGCCGGCTCCGGCGCGAGCCGCGCGATGAGCGCGCGGACGCGTTCGAGCACTGAATTCTCTCCTCGCATCTATCCGCTATGCAGGGACAGGCTCGTCTTCCGCAATTGCAAAAGCATGGCAGGTCTTTGCTGCCTCGTCCCGATCAGCGTCGAAATTGCCAGCTTCTGCCGCCTTGCAGCGAGACGCCGCGCCCTAAGTGTCGCCTCGAGAGCCGGGGAGATCCCCGGCCACCCCGCCGATCCACGCGCAGGCACTGACCCCGGCACAAGGTGGACGACCTTAGTTGCGTGCGATCAGCCATCCCAATATGCAAAGCAGGCCGATCGACGCAATCACGGCGACGATCGCCACCGGCCAGTTGGGTGCCTCCGCCACCAGCGTCAAAGACGCGAGCAAAGCTCCGGTCACCAGCATGAGTGCGGCAACGAGTTTCGTTCGAGACAATCAGCCGCTCCCGCTATTGGCCGGCCGTATTAGCGGTTGAGAATGGCGACGTCACCATCCGGACATCTGCCCGTGATGCCTCCCACGGCGCTGGTGCAATCTACTAGCGACAGCTATCGAGCCCCTTCCAGCATGTTGACAGGTCCGGATGGTTTCCACGCGGCGCATCGTAAGCTATTTTACCTGGACGCGTCGGCGGGTGCGGTCGAGCGAGGCCGCGTTTATTCTCCTGGCGGTGTTCGTCGGCGCGGCGGCGGGCCTGGGCAGCGTCATTCTGGGCGCAGCCGCGCGGACGGCGCAACACTGGCTGTTCCTGCTGCCGCCGGCAACGCGGCTCAGCGCGACGCCGGCGCTCGCCTGGTCGAGCCTGCTCGTCCTGCCGCTCGGGGGCGCCGCGCTCGCGGTTTTCACGCGGGTGACCGCCGCGAGGAAACGGCCCCTCGTCGACGCCGTCGAAGCGAACGCGTTGCATGGCGGACGCATGTCCATGCCGGACAGTCTCGTCATCTCCGGCCAGACCGTCATCTCCAATGGGTTTGGCGCGTCGGTCGGGCTCGAGGCGGCCTATGCCCAGATGGGCGGCGCGATCGCCTCGAGCGTCGGGACGGCATTCCGCCTACGTCGTGCCGACCTGCGCAGCCTGGTCGGCGCTGGCGCCGGCGCTGCGATTGCGGCGACGTTCGGCGCGCCGTTGGCCGGAGCATTCTATGCTTTCGAGATAGTCATCGGGGCCTATACGCCGTCCGCGATCGCACCGGTGGCCGCCGCAGCACTCGCCGCGGTATCGGTCTCGAAGCTGTTCGGCGCCCATCCCTATGTGATCGATGCCGCCTCGGGCGGTGGCGTCCAGTCGTAGCATTATCTGCTCTATGCGGGCCTGGCGCTGCTGTGCGCCGTTGCGGGCATCGCCCTGATGCGGGCGGTGGCGTTCGTGGAAAACCTGTCGCGGCGCTTGCCGGCCCCGACCTGGTCGCGCCCGATCATCGGCGGCGCGCTGCTGATGCCGATCGCATTCTTCTCGCCGCAGGTGCTTTCCGCAGGACATGGCGCGCTCCATGCGGATTTGGCGCTAGGGGCGCCGCTGCTGTTCATCGCCTCGATCCTCGTCGCCAAGGCGCTGGCATCGATCGTCTCGCTCGGCTTCGGCTTTCGCGGAGGCCTCTTCTTCGCCTCCTTGTTCCTCGGCACGCTGATCGGCCATCTCTTTGCCGCCGGGATCGCCGGCGTGGCCGGACACGACGTCCTCGACCCCCGCAATGCCGCATTAGTGGGCATGGCCGCGCTTGCGGTCGCCGTGGTCGGTGGCCCGATGACCATGGCGTTGCTCGTGCTCGAGGCGACCCATGATTTCTCATTGACCGGCGCGGTGCTGGCAGCCGCGCTGGTCGCCTCGACCGTCGTCCGTGAGACGTTCGGCTACAGCTTCTCGACCTGGCGGCTCCATCTGCGGGGAGAAACGATCAAGAGTGCCCGCGACGTGGGATGGGTCAAGACTCTCACGGCGGGGCGGATGATGCGGCGCGATACCAAAGCCACGCCCGCCTCAATCACGATCGAGGCGTTTCGCCGGCGCTTTCCCCTTGGCGCGACCAGCCGCGTCGTGCTGATCGACGACGCGGAGCACTATGCGGGCATCGTCCAGACGCCGAGCGCCTATGCCGAGGGCGTGGATCTCGCCAAGCCGGTCGGCAGTCTCGCGATCAACCGCGAAGCGGCGTTGGCGCCGGAACTGGATATCGCGGCGGTAATGACCCGCTTCGACGTCTCCGGCGCGGATGAACTTGCGGTTCTCGATTCGGAGCGCCGCGTGCTCGGCATCCTCTCGGAATCCTTTGTGCGGCGGCGTTATGCCGAGGAACTCGAAAAGGCGCATCAAGAACTCTTCGGCGAGCGCTGAGCGCTGCGCTCTATGGCGGTTGCGGCAAGCAGAAAGCTACCCGATCTGTGATCGCGCATGGTGGACCGGCAACGACGGCAGATCGTGCGTTTGCCTAAGGCACGGCGGGTCGACGACGGCCGCCCGCGTACCCGCAAGCTACTTCGCATAGATAAAGGGCTCTTATCCCCTGTCAGACGAAGCCCAAATTCCAGGTCGATGCGTTGTAATTGCCGATATTGGGCAGCTCGGTCGACATGTTGCTGGGTGTCACGCCAAACCAGCTGGCCAGCGTCGACGCATATTGATCGACCCCGATCGTCGGCAACAGGCAGCCCTGTCCAACGTCGTCTGCGGTGTTGTTGCCGATCGCGGGCGGGGTTCCGTAGAAGCGCCGGCCGTTGACCGCGCCGCCGATTACGAAGTGCATGCTGCCCCAGCTTATCTCACGATATCAGCTTTAAAATCTTTTCCAGACCAGTTTTCTGGGGAGGTTTGGTCCTTTGCAGTTGCTGCCTAAAACCGCGTGCCGAGCTGGATGCCGATGGTGCGCGGGCGATTGATCGAGACGCTGGTCGGGCGAAAATCGAGCTTGCCGCCAACCAGGATCGGCGTGCCGGTATTTCCCTGAATCGCCTGATACTCGATCTCGTTGGTCAAATTGTCGACGAATGCCGTGAGCGACCAATGCTCGCCTTCCAGGCCGACGCGCAGGTTGACGAAATTCTGCTCGCCCATCCGGCTCGACGGATAATTCTGCGAAAGCGCGAAGCGCGAGCCGACATATTGGTAGGAGAAGTTCCCGGTGATCGAGAGATCGTCCCCGACCGGCTGACGGATATCGAGGCCGGCTGCTGCCGCCCATTCGGGCGTGTTCACCGGCCGGTTGCCCTTCTTCAGATCCTCGGTGAGGCCCAGCGTCGCCAGCGTCGCGGGATTGGCGAGCGTGGCGCCGCTCTGGAAGGATGCATCCTGCCAGGTGCCGCTCAGGTAGAAATTGACGCCTCGCGCGGCACGCCAGCTCGACTGGAGCTCGACGCCGTAGATTTCGAGATCGGGCCCGTTGAGCGTGAGCACGAACGGGTTGGCCGTCAGGATTTGCGGATCCTTGAAGTCGGTGTGGAACGCCGAAAGGTTGAGGGTCAGCGCATTGTCCAGCCAGCGCGTCTTGGCGCCGACCTCGAAGGACAGCACTTCGTCTTCGCGGAACGAGCGCGCCTGTTCGAACCGGGTGAGGCTGGGCGGATTGCCTGCGCCGCGCAGCGCAGAAGTGAAGGGGTTGAGGTTGCCATTGCGCACGCCAGTGGCGGCAATCGCATAGAGCATCGCATCGTCGCTGACGTCGAATTCGATCGCGGCCCGCGGCAGGAAACGACGGAGCTGGAAGGATTCCTCGAGCGGAATGCCCGCCGCTGTTGCGGTCGCGTTGACGTCCGCGATCACGAAGGGCGGGGCAAGGCCGGTTGGCCCGCCGCCGAACGCCGCGATCGACTGGATCGAGACGCTGGTGATCTTCTCGTCGACATAACGAACGCCCGCGATGAGGCGCAGCCGGTCGCTCGCCTTGAGCGTGCCTTCGACGAAGCCAGAGATCTGGCGCGAGTCCACCGAGCCGGCCTGACCGATCAGCGTCGTGCCTCCCGCGGGCACGGTGAACGGCGCGAACTCGGGAGCGCTGGTCGTCAGGTGCGCGATGTAGCTCGCGTCCTGATAATAGACGCCGCCGATCAGATCGAAGGCGCCGCCCAGATTGGTTGCGAAGCGGAACTCCTGGGTGAAGCTCTGGTCGTCGGCGTTGGACAGGCCGACCGCGGTCAAGGAAGTCGTAAACAGACCGAAGGCCGCCGCTGACTGGGCGTCGAAGAATTCGTCCCTGCGGCTGCGGCTGTACCAGCCGGTGATCGAGGTCAGCGTAACGGGTCCGGCATCATATTCGAGCCTGCCGGTGTAGAGCTCGAAATTGTCATGGTTGCTGCCACTGACCGGCGTCGAGAGCGTAAGCGCGGTCTTGGCGGCCGGGGGCGCGCTCACTTCATTAGTACCCCCGAACTCGTCGCGGCCGGCAAAGGCCATCAGTCGGACCGAGAAGTCGCCGGTCGGCTTCCACAGTGCGACCGCGCGGCCGCTAAAGGCCCGGTAATCGTTGAAATTCTCGATCCCGAGCCGGGGATTGTCGATGAAGCCGTCGTCCTTGCGGTAGTTTCCGACCACACGGATGCCAAGCTTGTCGGGCACGAGGATGAACGAGGTGGCGGCTGACGCGGCGACATTGGCGCCGCCTTCGTCGGTGAACGACAGGCTCGATTGGAACACCATGTCGGAGACCGTGCTGCCGCCGAGCTGCGGATCGCGCGAGAAATAGCGGATCGTGCCACCGACCGATCCTTCGCCGAACAATGTCGGTTGGGGACCGCGTAGCACTTCGATCCGGTCGAAGTCGAAATAGTTGAAGTCGCGCTGGCTGGCGGTCGCTGCGGCAACCGGGATATCGTCGAGGAACTGGCTCACCAGCGGGCCGGAGCCGCCGAGATCGGACAACCGTGGAGCAACGCCGTTGGAGATGCCGCGGACGCTGACGTCGTTCTGGCTTGGCCCGCGATCGATGGTCGACAGGCCCGGCGTGCGCCGGGCGATGTCCTCGAAGTCGTCGATGCCCTCGCGGGCAATCGCGCGGCCGTCGATCGCCGATATGCTGCCGCCGATGTCCTGAGCGGTCTCAGCGCGGAAGCGGGCGGTGACGACGATGTCCTGATCGGAGTCTTCCTCCGCCGGCTGCGCTTCCGCCTGGCTGGTAGATGTCGCCTGCGCTTGCGCTTTGGCTGTACACAGCGTCGCGCAGAGCGCGATCATGCTCGTCGCCAACAGCGTGCGGCCCATTTGCCGTTGCTTCATTTTCCAATCCTCCCCGCCACGCACGCTCTCGTTTGAAGCATTCTCGCGACGCGCTCTGTTACTCGGGAGTTACAGCTATTGTCAACGATACCAGGTATTGTTTACAACTGGCACCAACGACACGGAGAGGACAAGAATGACCGAGACAATGGGCCGCCGCGCCTTTGGCGTAGCGCTTGCCGGTTCCTGCATTTCCGCGATGCTGCCCGCGCCGGGCTTTGCCGCTGCAGGCGACGGCAAGACCCTGTCTGCTGCCCTCGACGCGTGGCTTGCCAAAATTGTCGATAATGGCTGGGTCAGTGGCGCAGCGGTTCGAATCGTCAGGCCAGGGGCCGCGACGCTCACGCGCCTCCACGGCTTCTCCGATCGCGAGTCGCGGACGCCGCTCAGTGAAGCGACGATCTACCGCGTCTACTCGATGACCAAGCCGATCACCGCTGCGTGCATGATGACGCTGGTCGAGGACGGAAAAGTCAGGCTCGACCAGCCGATACGCGAGTTCCTTCCCGAATGGTCCGAGCCGCAGGTACTGGTCCGGTTCGATGGCGACAAGCCCGTGACCGAGCCAGCCAAGCGCCCGATAACCGTGCGCCATCTTCTCACCCACACCTCCGGCCTGAGCGAGAGCTTCAACAAGGGTTTCGACCCGAGCGCCGAGCTTTATCATCGCATCGGCCTGGTTGCTGGCCAGTTCCGTCCCTCTCTCGGGATCACATCGCTCAAGCGCTACAGCGAAGTGCTGGCGACGATTCCCCTTGCTTTCCAGCCAGGCGAGAAATGGCTCTACAGCAGCGGGCTCGAGATCGCCGGGCGCATCATCGAGGCTGCATCCGGGCAGGACTATGCGACCTATCTTGGTGTCCGGCTGCTTAAGCCCCTCAAGATGGTCGATACCCATTTCGCGCTGCCCGCGTCGAAGCGGTCACGGCTCGCCACGATGTATGTCGGCGGTCCCGATGGCAAGACAATGCGGCTCAACCCGCCGATGATCCCTGCCTGGGGCGAGGACAATGTGATCCCGATGGGGGGCAGCGGCCTTTTCTCGACACTGGGAGACTATACGCGGTTCGCGCAGATGCTCATCGGACATGGCGTGCTCGGCGGCACCCGTGTGCTCAGCGCCAGGAGCGTCCAGGCAATGATGTCGAACCAGCTGCCTGCGGCGCTCGGCGACATGCCGCTCAGCGCAGCGGCCCGCTTCGGACTCGGCGGCGAGGTCAAGGGTCTTGGCTTCGGGCTGGGCGGCTCGGTTCTGGTCGATCCGGCCGCCGCCGGCGGTATCGGTCATCGCGGCGAATATGCGTGGGGCGGCGCCGCCAGCACGACCTTCTGGGTCGATCCGGTCACTCGCACCAGCGTCGTCCTGATGACTCAAAAGCTTCCCTCCGGCATCCACCCGTTGCGCGACGAGCTGCGTCGCCTTGTCTACGGGAACCTGCCTTGAACCGAAGAACACAAGCCCCTCTCGACGATACGCCGGCGGCCGAGCGTATCGCGGGCGAGATCGTGCGCCGCATCAACCAGGGTATTCTCGCGCCCGGCGCGCGCATTACGGAACAAGCGCTGGCCAATGAGTTCGACACAAGCCGTGGCCCGGTGCGCGACGCGCTAAAACTGCTCCACGCCAAGGGCTGGGTCGAGATTGTGCCCAAGATTGGTGCGCGGGTCGCTGCGCTCGACGGCTCGCCGACACTCGAGTCGATCCTGATTTCAGGCGCGATGCTCGGCCTCGCCTTCCGCTTTGCGGTGATGAAGGCGAGCGACGATCAGGTCGGCGAGTTCTTCGAGCGCGCCAATCGCGTCATCACGCTGGGTCGCGCGCCGGAAACCTCGCCGGACGACTTCGCGCGTGCCGCGATCGAAGCCGGCAACTTTGCCATCGCCGTCGCTGACAACCGGCGCATCGACGATATCGTCGGCCCTGTGCCCCAGGGCGCGCTGTCAGGATTCATCCCGATGAGCGTGCAGACCGAGCAGGCGATGGGTGAGGCGACCAATCTCTGGATCGAGCTCGCGACAGCCTTTCGCATGCGCGACGCCGAGGCCGCCGAACGGCTCGGACGTCAGATGACCGAAACCTCCTATCGCCGAATCCTTCGCTGGCAGGTCCAGCGCGGCGGCGATGCAAAGCCGAACGAATACCGGGGGGAATGAATAACCAAGAAGAGGAGAGGATAATGAAAAAGTTGTCGAAGAAACTCATTGGCGTCGGACTGCTATGCGCATCGAGCACCGCATTCGCCGCCTATGCGATCAACGCAACGGTGAATACGCCTCCGGAAGCGCCCGGCTCCGTCCGGATCGAAGCCCGTGCGCAGCTGCCTGCTGCCTCGGTCGGAACCGCGTTGTCGGTGCAGCCGCAGGCCCAGGCTGCGCTGGTCGACAAATGCGCGCCGATCCGCGCAGCGGTCGATGCCGCCCGGCTCCAGAATGTCGCGATCGTCTTCGGCAACGGCCAGGGCGAGATCTGCCGCTATAAGAAGGGCGCGATCGAATATAACCAGAAGCTCGCGCTCGCCTCGGCGACCAAGCTGCTGACCGGCATCCTTTCCTATCGCATGATCCAGGCCGGCAAGATCACTGCGGCTGCCAAGCCGCAGCAATATTTCGGCTACTGGACGAACAGCGCGAGCGACAACCGCAGCAAGATCACGCTCGAACAGCTGCTGGCATTCACCAGCGGGTTCAACACCAAGGACTCGAACCTGCTGAGCTGCGTCTACAACAAGCTGACCACGCTCGATCTGTGCATCCGCCGCATCTATAACGGCAACATCGACAGCGTCCCGGGTGCCGTCTATTTCTATGGACCGCACCACATGCAGGTCGCGGCCGGCATGCTCGATGCAGCCGATAGCGGTGATTTCGGCACTATCTTCGCCCGCTATGTGACGACACCGCTCGGGCTCACCAATACCAGCTACGCCTTGCAGAGCCCTGCCAATCCCTGGGCGGCTGCCGGCGGCGAGAGTACTGCGGACGACTACGCGATCATCATGCGCGCACTGTTGAACGGCCAGCTCGTGACCAACCTCGACAACTTCTTCGCGCCGCGCACGCTGACCGCGACGAAGGGCGAGGTTCCGGTCGCGATCCTCGCCAACAATGGCAGCCAATGGGAATATGCGCAGGGCAGCTGGGTCGAATGCGAATTCGGGACGGGCGGCGCGAACTATGCGACCCAGTGCGCGAACGACAAGATCAACTCGTCGCCCGGCGCCTGGGGCTTCACGCCCTGGATCGATCGCAAGAACGGCTATTGGGCAGTGATCGCCACCGAGGACCACGACAATGGCGCTGAAAAGGGTGTCGAACTCGAGCAGGTGCTGCAGCCGCTGATGGTGACTGCGCTCCAGCCCTGACAACAATCGATACGTTTCAGGCTGGCGGCGGGTCCGAGTGCTCGCCGCCAGTTCTGTTACAACGCGGTACCGCTGCAACCCTTGTTGCAGCTTTTCAGAGGCGAGTTCGGACAGGAGATCGCATGGGCCAGGTGATCCTGCGCGCAGATGCCGAAGGCGTCGTCACGATTACGCTCAATCGTCCGGACAAGATGAACGCACTGACCGAAGCGATGTACGGGCAGCTCGCCGATATCCTGTCCGACGTCGAGGCCGACGCGGGCGCGCGTGCCGTGCTGCTCCGCGCGAATGGCGCCAATTTCTCTGCAGGCAATGACCTCGCCGACTTTGCTTCGGCGGCGGCCGGCGAGCCAGGAGGGAGGCAGGTGTTGCGCTTCCTCGACAGGCTGGCAACGGCGCCGCTGCCGGTGGTCGCAGCGGTCCAGGGCCAGGCCATCGGCATCGGCACGACCATGCTGCTCCACTGCGACATAGTGATCGTCGCGGACACGGCTCGGTTATCGGTTCCGTTCGTGAAGCTCGGCTTGGTCCCCGAAGCCGCCTCAAGCAGGCTTCTCCCGGCTCGGATCGGTCATGCGCGCGCTTTCGAGATGTTCGCACTTGGCGAGAGCATCGACGCGCGGGAAGCTGTGTCGCTCGGCATTGCTAATCGATGCGTGGCGATCGACGTGCTCGACCGCGAAGCCGCGGGGCAGGCCCTTCGCATCGCCCGGCTCCCCCCGGGAGCGGTTGCCGCGACCAAGTGCCTGATGCGCGATGCGCGAGTCCTGTCCGAACAGATGGCGCGGGAAGACGGGCATTTCTCGGCCGCGTTGCAGACTCCCGAGGTCCGCGCGGCACTCGACGCCTTTGCCGCCCGCCGCGAGGCAGGCGCGCCTGGCCCGGTGCCTACTTGCGACCGGTCCTAAACGGGTTTTCGAGCCACTTCAGCAGCGCCCGACTGCCGTCCGAAGCTGCTCCAGGAGCTACCCGGTTACACTTCGTAACACTTTGATTCTTTCCCTGGCGCCGCGGCCTTCCTACCCGTTGCGTCTTGCAACCCGCCCTTCGGGGACGGGATCTCCAAGGCGGCGGCAGGGCTACCCTTTGCCCTTGTCGGCGCCCCGCCGTCGGACCTCGAATTGGGATTGTTTTGTATGGCGTATCGCGGACCCACGTCGCTTGCCGGATTGCTGCTGCTTGCAGCTTGCTCGAGCGGGGGGAGCGAGCCGACCCCTGGTCCGTCGCCGACTCCCACAGCAACGCCTTCGCCGACGCCCTCGCCATCACCTTCGCCCACACCGACGCCGAGCACTGCTGCACTGCAGGCAGCGATCGATGCGTCTCCCGTCGCCAATCTTTATGTGATCGTCGGCACGCGCGCAGGGATCGTCTATCGCTACCAGAAGGGGAGTTTCCCCTCGACGGCGACCGCATCGATAGCTTCGGCAACAAAGATGCTTTCGGGAGCAACGATCCTGCGGCTGGTCGAGGCCGGGCGGATGAGCCTGAGCGATCATCCGCAGAAATATCTGTCCTACTGGACAAATGATCCTGCCGACCCGCGCAGCCAGGTGACGCTGCAGCAGCTGCTCAGCTTCACTTCGGGATTCAACCCGCTCGAGACGGATCGCGGCTGCATCTCGGACGGCAACACGACCATCGCCGCATGCGCCCGCGAATTCTACGAGCGCGGACTGGACACGGCTCCGGGCACTGCCTTCAGCTATGGGCCGGCGCATCTCCAGATCGCGGGAGCCATGGCGGAGGCAGCGTCGGGCCAGTCTTTCCCGAGCTTGTTCCGCCAGCAGGTCGCGGATCCTGCCGGCATGAGCAGCCGGACCGCTTACTCGATCCCGAGTACCAGCAATCCCCGCCTGAGCGGTGGCGGGGTGTCCACCGCCGAGGATTATGCCGCGTTTCTAAGCGCGATGCTTGGCGGGCGCCTGCTTACCGACCTCGATACCTATGTCGCGGATCGCACCGCCGGCTTGCCGGTACTCGCTTCACCGGACGTGACGACGAGCATGGGAGAATGGCATTACGGATTGGCGTCCTGGCACGAGTGCGACGACACGCCTTTCTCGAGCCGGTGCGCGACAGCTCGACTGATCTCAAGTCCGGGGGCCTTTGGCTGGACACCCTGGATCGACTTCGACCGCGGCTATTGGGGGCTGATCGCGATGTATGAACCGATCGGCGGCTCCCAGCAGGGCGTAGCGCTCGAGCAGCAGCTCCAGCCGCTCATCAACACTTATCTCGGCTTGCCCTGAGGCCGAGAGATCTGGGCCGTTCGAAAATCTCACCGAGGAGAAGCACGCCGATGAATATTGCCGAGCTTGCCGAAGTTATCGCCTATCGCCACGACCTTCCGAAGAAAGCCGCGCGCGTGATCGTCGACAGCGTCTTTGCCGTGCTGACCGAGGCCACGATCGCCGACCGCGAGGTTACGCTTAGCGGCTTCGGCAAGTTCAGGCTGCGCACGAGTTCAGCGCGCGTCGGTCGCAACCTGCGCACCGGTGAACTGATGGACATCAAACCGGCGCCGAGGATCAGCTTCGCACCGGCCAAATCGTTCAAGGACAAGCTCGTCCGGCGCTAGACCGGCCGGAATCGTCAGGATGTGGTGTCATCGGCCGCGCGGTCTGCCGGGTAACTCAGCATTACGGACAAGCCGCCGCTCTCGGCATTCTCGAAGCGGACGCTTGCGCGGTCGCGTGCCACCAGCGCGCGGACGATGGCGAGGCCAAGGCCGGCGCCGCCGGTTTCGCGGTCGCGCGAAGGGTCGAGCCGATGGAAGGGCTCACCCAGCGTGGCCAAGGCCTCCTCGGGGACGCCCGAACCGTCGTCGCGCACTTCGATGCGGATGGTCTCGCCCACCGGATGGGCCGCGATCGAGACTTGCCGGCCATGGCGCCGGCCATTGTCGATCAGATTGGAGAGAACCCGCCGGAAGCCGGTACGGCGGGCGCGGATGACCATCCGGTCGAGCGAGCACCGCAGCTCGACGCCGTTTCCGAGTTCACGATGCTCTATTGCCAAAGCGATCAATTCGTCGGCGACGTTGAGCTGCACCGCATCTGGCGCGGCCTCTCCGCCTTGCGTCGCGAGCAACAGCGTATCGTCGAGCAGCATCGACATCTCGTCGAGATCGCGCGCAGCGCGATCGCGCTGCGCGCGATCTCCAATGTACTCCGCGCGCAATCGTAACCGCGTCAGGTAAGTTCGCATGTCATGGGCAATTGCCGCCAGGACGCGGGTTCGCTGCTCGACAAGAGCCGCGATCCGCGCCTTCATCTCGTTCAACGCTTGGGCGACTTCGCGTACCTCGCGCGGTCCGGTGACCGGTATGTCTGGCTCGTCGAGGTCGGCCGCGAAGCGGCGGACTCCGCGCGACAGCCTCACCAGCGGCCGGGTGGTTTGGCGGACCGCCAGCAGGAGGGCAGCGAGGAGAAGCGCCGCGCCGACTGCGCCCCAGATCGCGCGGCGGCGCAGATTGCGGTTGATGAGCGCCGATGGCCGGGATTCGACGACCATCCAATGCCCG
The DNA here is from genome assembly GCF_038440415.1 of Sphingomonas sp. OTU376. Taxonomy (NCBI): domain Bacteria; kingdom Pseudomonadati; phylum Pseudomonadota; class Alphaproteobacteria; order Sphingomonadales; family Sphingomonadaceae; genus Sphingomonas; species Sphingomonas sp. OTU376. Next base: position 95,593 of record NZ_JASATQ010000004.1, read on the forward strand.
TCGGCTAGGCGGACCGAAAGCGCCACCGGCGCCACGAAGCGCGCCGGCCGCGGCCGGCTTCCGAACAGGCGCCGAAGCCAGGGCTGCTCGCCGGAAAGCGTGACTTCCCGACCGGCAAGGGCCTCCGCATAAGCGGCGCGCAGCCGCAGCAAATCCTCGTCGCTGGAAGCCTGCGCCGCCACCGGCGCGATCCGGACCTGATAGAGCGAGTCGTTGAAGGCCGCGAGCAGGCCCGCTCGCGACTGCGGCCGGCCATGCTCAAGCGCATCCGCCATGGCGGCGACCTGATATGCCTCTGGGAGATTATAGGGGCGCTGGGTGTCGCCAAAGCCCGACCAGGCCAGCGACGCGAGCAGCAGGATCTGCAACGCGACGAAGCCGGCGAGCAGGATCGCGGCGATGCGCAGCGACAGGTTGGGGCTGAGCAGCATTCGCTCAATCCTTTGTGACGATCGCGGAGCAGACATAGCCGCCGCCCCGCACCGTCTTGATCAAGGTCTCGCCGCTGGCATGTGCGGCAAGCTTGCGCCGCAACCGGCTGAGCTGGACGTCGATCGCGCGATCGAAAGGGCCTGCGCTTCGGCCGCGCGTCCAATCGAGCAGCTGGTCGCGGTTGAGCACGCGCTGAGGTTGCCGAACGAACGCGATCAGCAGTTCGAACTCGCCCGCCGTCAGCTCGACCGGTTCGCCCACCGGATCGGTCAGGACTCGCGTCGCGGTATCCAGGGACCAGCCGGCGAAGCGGAATCGCTCCGCAGGCTGGGTCGGCGCGACGCGCTGGGCATCCCGAGTCCGGCGCAGGATCGCACGCACCCGGGCGACCAGCTCGCGGGGATTGAACGGCTTCGGCAGATAGTCATCGGCACCGATCTCGAGCCCGACGATCCGATCGACATCATCCCCCTTGGCAGTGACCATCAAGATGGGAATATCCTCGGTGGCGCGCAGGCGACGGCACAAGGACAGGCCGTCCTCGCCTGGAAGCATGACGTCGAGGATGGCAAGGTCAATCCGCTGGCGCTCGCGCAGGCGATCGAATTCGGCAGCGGTGCGGCAGCCGCCCACCTCGAAACCTTCGCGCGCGAGCAGGGCAGTGACGAGCGCCCGGATCTCATTGTCGTCCTCGACGACCGCTATGAAGCTGGTCTGCATGGCGATCTTGTGCCTCGGCCAGGCGCCATAGGCCAGCGGCCCACGGCGCAGGGTTACACTTCGTAACACTAAGTCACCGCCCTGACGCACTCTTAGGACAGCTCGGGTCCATATGCACCTCGACGGCGCGACCCGTCGAAGTAACTGCGTAAGGAGTATGAAATGCTGAAACACATGCTGAGCGTGATGGCGCTCACCGCCTCGTCGACGGTGGCGCTTGTCGCCGTTCCCGCTGACGCCCATGCCCAGGTCCGTCGCGGCCACACCGTGAGCGTGCAGGGAATCAACGGCCGGGGAATTCTCAAGTCGCGCTCGGTGGCCCAGGGCCCCGGCTATCGCGACGTCAATCGCAACGTCCGGACGAACAATGGGCGCGGCTATGATTCCGCCCGCAGCACTCGCTGGGGTCCGGGCTACGCCACGCGCAACGTGAGCAACCAGGCCAATAATGGCCGCGGCTATACCAAGTCGCAGAGCTCGAGCTGGGGTCCTGGAGCCTATTCTGGCGACCGCAGCGTCCAGGCCAATAACGGGCGTGGCTACACGAGCTCGCGCGACGCGAACTGGGCCGATGGCAGCTACACCGGCGGCCGCACCACCACGATCAACAGCGGCACGACGTTCGGCCGCAGCACCAGCATCACCAACAATGGCGATGGCTCGGCAAACTACAACTATAATCGCACCGCTCCGAGCGGCGCGACGGTTTCCCGCACCGGCACTGTCACGCGCCAGCCCTGAAGCTCCCTGGCGGCGGCCGCGCATCCCCCGCACGGCCGCATGCCGGCCCAAGAGAGGAATTTCGATGTTCAAGTTCATACCCCTCGGCCTCGCGACGCTCGCGATGTTCGCGATCGCGACTCCAGCGGCCGCGCAGGGCAGCCGTCTGGCGGCGGCCTTCGATGGCGCTGACACCAATGGCGACGGCCTGATCAACCGCGCCGAATTCTCCGCGTCGCGCCTCGCGCGGTTCGACAAGATGGACCGCAATGGTGATGGCGCGATCAGCCGGGCCGATCTGCCGCGCATGAAGCGCGCGGCGGACAAGCTCGGTCCGCTGATCGACATGATGGTTGGCCAGTCGGACGCGGATCATGACGGCAGGGTCACCCGCGCCGAGATGGCCAACGGCCCGATGCCGATCTTCGACCGTGCCGATGCCAACCGGGACGGTTCCGTCGACAAGAACGAGCTCGCGGCGATCCGCGAAATGCTCGGCAAGATGGGCGGCGGTCGCTGACATGAACTACGAGCGCTCGCCCCTCTGGCTCGTAGCCATGCTGGCGCTCATTCTGGCCGAGCTCGCCTGGCGGCTCGGCCGCAACCGCGGCTATGACGGCCGCGCCGCTCTGACGACGCTCGGTCTGGTCGCCGGTGGGCTGCCGTTCGCCGCGCTGAATGCGTTCGTCCTCGGCACGATGTTCGAGGCGGCATCGCGCCTTGCACTCTGGCAGCTTCCGCTCGCCGACTGGCGAACTTGGGGGCTAGGTTTCTTGGCTGTGGAGTTCGCCTATTACTGGTTCCATCGGGCGAGCCATCGCATCCGCTGGATGTGGGCCTCGCACGCCGTCCATCACTCTGCCGAGCAACTGACCCTCTTGTCGTCGTTCCGGCTTGGCTGGACCAACCTGCTGTCGGCCGGCTGGATCTTCTACGTGCCGCTCGTGCTCCTGGGGTTGCCGCCCGCTGGCGTGTTCGTCCTCCTCGCCGCCAACCTTCGCTATCAGTTTTTTCTCCACACCGAAGCGGTGGGGCGGCTTGGCCCGATCGAATGGGTCTTCAACACGCCTGCTCATCACCGGCTGCATCACGCCTCCAACGACTGTTATATCGACCGCAACTATGGTGGCGTCCTGATCCTGTTCGACCGGCTGTTCGGAACGCTTGCCCGCGAGGTCGAAGGGGAAGCGATCCGCTACGGCCTGGCGCATCGGGCCCCGAGCTACAACGTGCCCGGAATCGCCCTTAGCGAATGGTGGGGGATGGCCCGCGATGCGGTGCGGATGCGTGGGCTAGACCAGGTCGTGCGCGCCCTGTTCGGCCCGCCCGGTGCCGTAGCCGACACGGGTCACAGCTTCACTCAACCCAAATCCTGACCAACGCTTCGCGGGTCACCGTGGCGGTTCCACGCCGCTGCGATGCGTCCATCGCCGCAGCCAGCCATGCCCGAACCGGCACAGCAGCGCGCTGAGTATCAGCGCAAGCAAGTCACCCCTCGCGCCATCACTGCGGCGCGACCTTCTCGAGCGCCGGAACCCGCCATTTGCGCGCCAGCAACTCCGGCTTGGGCAGATAGGCGCGTAGCGCCAGCCGGATCGGACCCTTGGGCGCCGGCAGCCAGTTCGGCGCAAGCCGTCCCTCGGGCCGCTCGTGCTGGATCGGGATGATCAGGCTGCCATCGGGCTCATGGACGAGGCCGGGGGTCCGGTCGCCAATCGAATAGCGGCCGATCGGATTCTCGACCAGGAAGTAGCGGCCGTCGGGCTGGGGATCATACATGGTCAGCGACCAGAAGGCCTTGGCGGGCACGCCGCCTGGGGGCACGCGCCACTGATAGGCATTGTCGCCGGTAAGCCGCGCGCCGCTCCCATCGAAATTGGCGTGGAAGTACATCGCTTCCTTCTCGCCGAGCGCAGCGATGCCCCCCAGCGCGATCAGCGCGCGGAGCCGGTCGTTCCGGCCGAACTCACCGACGCCGCGCGGCTGGTAGGTCCAGCCGCCGACGACGAGGTCGCGAAACAGAAAGCCTTCCCGCAGGTCCTGATAGCCCTTGGGGAGATAAACCGACCATCTCGCCAGCAGCGCCGGCGACGGCGACTCGACGCCGATTCCGAGCGAGCGGAAGCGTGCCGCGCGGGCAGTCTCGCCCCGGCCATCGGGCGACCGGCGCAGGATTTCGGTCACGACGCCAAGGAAATTGGCTGCATCCGGCACGCCGGTGGTTGCCGGCATGGTGAAGCCGCGTGCCGTCCGCTGCCCACCGGGGACGTTCACCTGCACCTGCCCGAGCAGCGCCGTCGCGGCGGCGAGGTCGTCTGGACCCTCGACCAGGACACGCGCGAGCATCCACACGTCATTCGTCGAAGAGCGTAGTGCCCGAACGCCTGCCGGAACGCGGCCGCGCCACTGCGGCCCGACCACCCAGAAGCGGCCGCCTTTGCCGTTGGTCGCGCGCGTCCCGACATAAGCGAAATTGTCGGTGAACGCGTCCATGAAGGCGATCGAGAAATAGCGGTCGGGGATCGACGGAGCGATAATCTCGACCGGCCCGCCCGACAGCTCGAGGAACGACGAGGCGTAGATCGTGTCGTTATTGGGAGCAGTGACGTTGCGCGACTGCGGCCCGGAGAGCTGCGCGCGGCGGGTCACCGTGTTGAGGACGCCCGGCCCGCCCAGGCTGCGCCCCAGCGTCTGTTCGGTGCGCGCGAACTCGTACAGCGGATAGGCATAATAGAAGGCCGCGCGGATCGCCGCCTCATCGCCGCCGCGCGCGGGTTCAGCCGCACGTGCGCTGCTCGATCCAAGCGCGCCGGCCAGCGGCACTGCCGCCGCCGCGATCAGCAAGTCCCGCCGCGCCATTTGAAGATTGCCTTCGCTCATTCAAACTCTCCCAAACGTCTTTTGCGGCTAGCGGCGCGGAGCGGCGCCAAGCGCGCGCGGCAGCAGCGCGCGCTCGAGCACGTCATAGATCGGCTTGTCGAAACCGGTGCGCGGCGTGGTCGTCGCCGCGAAATCGAGCAGCGTACCCGCGGCCGGCGCATAGGCCGGCCAGGCGGGGGCGCCAGGGCAGACCGGCGTGCCGGTCTTGGCAAAGCTTACCCAGCAGCCATGGATCGTGCTTACCATTTTCTTGTCCTCGGGCGTTAGCGCCTGCGCGATCGCCGGTATCGCCGACCAGCTGTCGAAGACGAATGGAATCTCGCCGCCATGGCGCGCGCCGCTGCGCTGCGCGCGCATCCGCTCGGCCACATAGTCGAAGCGGTAGAGCCAGCTGGGCGCGCCGCCGGCGCTCTTGCCCGCAATCCAGCGCGCCGGCGCCGAGAAAGCGCCGTCGGCGAAGAGCCGGCGGGCAAGCGCCTCGTCAGTCGGGGCGCGCTCGCCATAGGCGGCTCTGAGCGCCGCGAGACCGGCCCCTGGTACGGACGAGAGCATTGCCGACGATCCCATCTGGAACGATTCCATCAGCGAGCCTTCGTCACTGTTGAAGCCGATGATGAGCGACACGTCGATGACATTGCCTGCCTCGAACGCCTGCGCCGTGCTTTGCCTGAGGAACCGCCCGTCGACGATCGGCCCGAAGCCGACGCCGGACTTAAAGCTCGCGAAGGTCTCGGGTGGCAGCGCGCGCAATTCTTCGACAGTCGCGCCGGGCTTGACCCCGGCCGCCGCAAGCGCGGCGACGCCCGTGCGCTCGGCCTCGGCGAGGCTCGGCGTCATGTTCCAGCCGTCGCCGGACTCGACGATGGCTTTCTGGAACAACCCCTTGGCTTCCGGCAGGGTCAGCAGGCTGAGCGTGGCGACGCCGCCGGCGGATTCACCAAAGACAGTCACATTCTTCGGGTCGCCGCCGAACGCAGCGATATTGGCCTGGACCCAGCGCAGCGCGGCAAGCTGGTCCATCGTGCCGTAATTGGCGAGCGGGGCATTTGCCGCCGCCTCGGCGGTCAGCGCGGGATGCGCGAAATAGCCGAGAAGCCCGAGGCGATAGTTGAAGGTGACCAGGATCACGCCGTCGCGGGCAAACGCGCTGCCGTCGTAAAAGGGCGCCGACCCCGAGCCGACACGGTGTGCGCCGCCATGGATCCAGACCATGACGGGCAGCGGCTTGTTCGACCTGACCGGTGCCCAGATGTTGAGCGTCAGGCAGTCCTCGCTGGAGGCACCGCGGATCGCATTGGCTTCGCGCCCGCCGCTGGCGGGGATGCGGCCCTGCGGACAGGAGGGACCGAACTCGGCCACCTGCCGAACGCCCCGCCACGGGGCCGCGGGCTGCGGCGGCTTCCAGCGCAGTGACGCAACCGGCGCGGCTGCAAACGGGATGCCGCGATACACTTTGGCATCGTCTTCTACGGTGCCGCGAACCTCGCCCTGCGCCGTTTTGACCAGCTCCGGCCGTGCCTGATTCTGTGCACAGGCAGGCAGCACGAGCCCGGCGAACGAAAGGATCGAGATAGCCAATAGACTACGCATCGTCATGACCTCCAGGTCGAATGGCAGGGATGGTCAGCCGACAAGACGGTCGCCCCCTTCCCAGAAAGGCTTCCGCAGCTCGCGCCGCAGGATCTTGCCCGCAGCGTTGCGCGGGATGGCTTCGACGAAGCGAACCTCGCGCGGGCATTTGTAGCCGGCGATCCGCTCGCGGCAGTGCAGGAAGATCGCCTCGGCGTCCGGCGCGGCTGCGACAGGCACCACGAGCGCGAGCACCGTCTCGCCCCAGCGCGGGTCGGGAATGCCGATCACCGCGACTTCGGCCACCTCGGGATGCGACTGGATCGCGTTCTCGACTTCGACCGGGTAGATATTCTCCCCGCCCGACACGATCATGTCCTTCACGCGGTCGCGGATGAACAGAAAGCCTTCCTCGTCGAGATAGCCGGCATCGCCGGTATGGAGCCAGCCACCCTGGATCGTCTGGGCCGTCGCGGCCGGATCCGACGCATAGGCCTTCATGATCAGCGGGCCGCCGACCAGGATCTCGCCGGTCTCGCCTGCGGGGACCGGCTTGCCATCGGCATCTACGACCCGCAGCTCCACGCCTTTGACGGCGCGGCCGCACGATGCCAGCTTGCCGCGCCCGGGCGCATGATCCTCGGGCCCGAGCAAAGTGATCGGCCCGGTCGTCTCGGTAAGCCCATAGCATTGCGCGAATTCGCAGCCGATCCGCTCCTGCGCTTCGCGCAGCACCGATTCCGCGATCGGCGATCCGCCATAGATGATGACTCGGAGCGGACCGAGATCGGCCTTTGCCATCGCCGGGCTGGCGAGGCAGGCCTGGATCATCGCCGGCGCCATCGTCGTCGAGGTTACGCGTTCGCAGGCCATGGTTTCGACCGCCGCGCCGGGATCGAAGGCGCCGGCGAGAACCAGCCGCGCACCGGACTGGATGCAGCGCAGAACCGGGCCGATGCCGGTGATGTGGAACATCGGCGCGGGCGCGTAGAGCACGTCACTGGTATCGAGATCGAGCGGCGGGAGGCTGAAGATCGCCAGCGACGCGAGCACATTGGCATTGGTCAGCTGCACGCCCTTGGGAAGTCCCGTGGTGCCGCTGGTGTACATCTGCAGCACGACATCCTCAGCCGTGCCGGGGGACGGATGGGCGCGGCCGCTCTGGCGATCACGCCAATGGCGATAGTCGGTCGAGCCGGTTCCGTCGATCGTCTGGATCGTGACGTCCCGCTCTCCAAGCGCGGCCTGAGCGGTCGCGAGGAACTCGGTGTCGACGAACACCCGGGCCGCGCCGGAATGTTCGAGAATATAGGCCATTTCAGCCGGCGTCAGACGCCAGTTGATCGTCAGCGCGATCTGGCCGGCCCGGATGGCACCCATCAGCAGTTCGACCTGTGCTCCGGAGTTGCGCCCGATCAACGCGACGCGGTCCTGGCGCTGCCCTTCGGCGGCTAGGCCATTGGCGACCTGGGACACGCGCCGGTCGAGCTCGGCAAAGTCGATCGCGTCGGCCAGCGTCCCGATCGCCAGCGCCCGGGGATTCGCCTTCGCCACTTCGCTCAGCAATCCATCGACAGTACCGTCGGAGGCGGTGCCTGCGTCTCGCCCGAGGATACCGAGAAGTGAGCGTATGAGGGTCAAGATGTCTTCCTATTTCTGTCGGCGGCCGCGCGCGGCAGCTGCCAAAAAGTGCCGGGAGGACAACGTCGCCCCGGCAGGCGGTGAGAGAGGGGTGTACTCCCCTCGGAACGCGCTTCGGGCCGCGGACAGAAACGGCTACGGAGCATCATTTGCGGACATGCTTGCTGAAGAAGTCCCACAGCACGTCCGTCGCGTTGACCTGGTCGTAGCGGTAACGCTCGAGCATCGGCGCACTCGCCGAACCGCCGCCCGGCCAGGTGTGATTGGCCGAGGCGAGGCTGTAGAAGGTCAGGTCGGCACCCTTGCAGTCCGTGAAGCGCTCGACCGTCACATCGCCTGAGGTGCTGGCTGCAGGAGACGTGCCGCAGCCATTGGCCCGCCGCCAGAAGTCGACCGCATAGCGCACGCTTTCGAAAGGTTTGCTCTGCGACTGCGCGACGAACCCGAGCGTGCTGGGGCCACCCTGATAGGGAACGACCTCGTCCTTCACTCCGTGCATGATCAGCATGGGTACCGGCCCGCGCGGCTGCGGCTCTCCGCCGAACAGCGCCCCGGCAACGACGCCGGCGCCGGCAAGGCGATTGCCCAGCGCGATGGCGATACGATGCGTCATCATCCCGCCGTTCGACATGCCGGTGACGTAGATCCGCCGCGGATCGGTGCGGCGAGACCGCTCCACTTCATCGATCAGCGCGCCGATGAACTGCACGTCCTTGCTCTTGCTGGTCATGGCATGACCGCAACAGCCTTCAGCGTTCCAGGTGGCCACGCGGCCGTTGCGTCCGACGCCATTGGGAAAGGCGATAACCAGGCCTTCCTGCCGGGCCTTTTCCGCCCAGCGCGCGACCATGGTCGAGGCATTGCCACCGCCGCCGTGCAGCACGACGACGAGAGGCGCTCCGGCACGGCCATTGGCGCCGTCCAGCAGCAGATAGTCGCGGGTCGTTCCAGCGATATTGATCTTGTGGCTCGTGGTGCCCGCCGGCACTGCGCTGTCCGCGCTTTGTGCCCGCATGGCCCGGAGCCGCTTGAATGCCTGGGCATCGGCCTCGACCGCGCTGAGCAGGCTAAGGCCGATGACACCGGAAATCGCGATACGGGAGAGTAACTGCTTCATGTGGGTCCTCACCAGTTGAAGGAAAGCGTTCCTCCCCAGGTCCGCGGGTTGTTGTAGTAGTTATTGCCCCCCACACTCACGACCCGGTAGATGTCGTTGGTCACGTTCTTGACGAAGCCCAGCAGGCGCCAGTTCTTGCCCTGGACGCCGACCGACAGGTCCGCGGTCGAATAGGGTTCGCTTTCGCGGGTGAGCGAGGCGTCGTCGAAGCCGCCGCCGGCTGCCTGATAGCTCGCGGTAAACAGGCCATCGATGCCGCCGCCGAGCGGATAGGTCATGCCGGCGTTGAGCGTGATCATATAGTCGCGGGCGCGCGGCGTGTCCTTGCCGCTCAGATCGAGCACCGTGCCCTGGAAGAGGATCGACGATCCATCCTTCCAAGTGCCGTGCGAGGTCGAGGCGCTTCCCGACAAGGTGAACTTGCCGACACCGACCGGCACGAGCGCGGCCAGCTCCAGTTCGGCGCCATAGACGCGATTGTCGCCGATATTCTCGAGCGTGAAGGCCGGATTGGTGGACGACAATGTCGTCGTCTGCTGCACGTCGCGGGTCTCGCCATAATAGACCGCAAGCTGGCCGCGGAACACCGATCCGCCGCTGCTGCGGAACACCGTCTTCACGCCGAGCTCACCCTGCGTCAGATCCTCGGGATCATAGGGAACGCGATCGAAGAAGCCGGGTGCCGGCGTCTGGTTGAAGCCGCCGGGTCGATAGCCGGTGGCGACGCGACCATAGAGCGTGACTTCGTCACTGACCTTATAGTTGACCGAAACCGTGGGCAGAAAGCGAGTCCACTGCTGGTCGAAGAAGGTCAGCGGGATGGCGTCGTTGGTGAGTGGGTCGAGGTCGAACCGCTGGAAGCGGAACTTCTTCGAATCAACCTGGAAGCGCGCTTCGGCCGTGACGTTGAGGCGGTCGGTCAGGTCATAGCCGAGCAGGCCGAACGCGGAGTAGGAGAAGAGGTCCTCGCGCGCATTGTCGAGGCGAAGCTGGCGGCGAACCGTGGTCGTAGCGGCAGGCGTTCCGACCACCGTCCCGTGCCGATTCGAATAGATGTTGCTCTCATAAGTCTGGAAGTCGGCGCCGATCAGCCAGCTGAGCGCGCCGTTGCCGGTCGATCCCCAGTGCACCTCTGCGCCGTAGCGCTCGAAGCGTTCGCCCTGATCGTCGATCAGCTGGATGTTGGGATTCCGGATGCTCGAATAATGGTCGAAGTCCGCACCGACACGATCGCCCTGGCGGCCCTTGTAGTTCGCGACGATCACCAGCTCGGACCCGCCGAAATTATGCGTGAAGTCGAACAGCATCTGGGTCTGGGTGATCTTGACCCGGTCGGTGGTGTCGAGCCCGGTGCGCACGAAGGGATCGGGATCGAGGGCCACATTCTGGCCGAGCGAGGTAAAGCCGGGCGCTTCCGAATCCGAATATTCGACCGTGAGATTGGCAGTGCTGTCGGTGCCGATGCCGGCGCCCAATATTCCGCGCACGCCCCAGCTCTTCTCGGTGTCGAGATAGCGGCCGGTGACCTGGTCGAGATAGAAGCCCTGCTTCTGGTCATTGTAGAAGCCGCCGATCCGGAGCGCCACCGTGCTGGCGACGGGCAGGTTCAGCGTCGCCGAGGTCTGCAGTTCCTCGACCGAATTATAGCCGACCTTGCCGCGCACCTCGAAATCGTCGGTCGGCTTGTGGCTGATGACGTTGACCGCACCGCCAACGGCGCTGCGGCCGTACAGAGCGCCCTGCGGACCGCGATAGACTTCGACGCGCTCGACATCGTAGAAATCGATGTCGCCATAGCTGCGGCCGCCAAAGCCGCCACCCGCCACATAGATGCCGTCGCGGTAGATGCCGGTGGTCGATTCCGAGAAGCCGAGGCGCCCGCCGCCCTGGCCGCGCAGCGCGATGTCGTTGAGATATTGCGGACCCGAGCTGATCAGGATCGCGCCTGGCGTCTGCCGCGTATAGTCGGCGACATCGCGGACGTTGAGCCGCTCCATGTCGTCGTCGGTGAGCACGCTCACCGAAGCGGGCACGTCCTCGATCGATTCAGACCGGCGGCGCGCCTGGACGAGTATCTCGCCCTCGGGAACGGTCTGCGACGCGGACGGGCTTTCGCTCGCACTGGAGCTCTGATCCTGCGCGCAAGCCGGAGTGGCCGCGGCGCAAGCGATGATCAACGCACCGAGCGCAGCGCTCGAACGCAAGACGTGAATCGACCCGTAATTCAATGCCTTAGCCATTCTTCTCTCCTCCCCCGACGAGTGCGACTTAGCCGCCTCGACTCTTGCTGTCACTTGTGGGTAACAGGATGTTACTTATGAGTAAACAGGCTAAGCAAAATGACCGAGGAGAGGCGGCCGGCACATGTCGGATTTGCCAAATCGGCCGGACTGGGCGAGCGTCGCGGCATGGGACAAACCTATTCGGAAATGATCGGCGCACACCGGGTCCAGCGCAGGGAGCAACTGCTGCGCTCGGCAGCGGAAGTCCTCGAGCAGGGCGGCATCCGCCAATCGACCATGGACCAGGTCGCCGCCCGCGCCGGCGTGTCGAAGGTGATTCTCTATCGCTACTTCAAGTCGAAAGACGCGCTGGTCCACGCGGTGCTCGAAGAAGTGGTGGAAGCCATTCTCGCGGCGGACCGCGAGGAAGCGGCCTGGTGGACCGATCGTGTCAGACGAACCCTGCCGGTTGCGCGCGAGCATGCCGCCGCAATGCGGCTGCTGGTCCGCCATGCCGCGCACGATCCCACCTTCGGGCGCCATCTCGAGCAATTGAGCGCCGCGCTGGTCCAGGCCGTTATCGAACGCGAGACCGACATTCTGGGTCCTGAGAAGAGCGCACCCGGCCCCACCATCATGATGGCAGAGGCCGTCACGGCGTTCATGCTGGACAGCTATGTGCGATGGATCGAGCAAGGTGACCCCGGGCGGGATGCGCAGTTCGTCGACTGGATCACCGCGTCGGTGCGCTCGATCGTCTATCACTGGCGCGGGTTGCAGCCCTAGCGCTCATCATAGGCTGCCCGCTTCGCTCAGGGGATTACCCGCGCGTCGTGCAGGAAGTCGATGTCGGGGTTTTCGCCGACGAACATCGACACGCTGCCGGCGAGGAGGTCGTCGCTGCTCCAGGGCGGCGCAGGCAACTTCGCCGCGGGCGCGAGAAATGCCGCCTTCCATGCCGCATAGTCGTCGAACCAGATTTCGATGGCGCGCGGATAGCCGGCACGATCGCTCACGGCATTGTATCGCCCGAACCGCTTTACGCCCGGCAGCGCCGCCACCGCCTTGGCAAAGCTTTGGTCGAACCACGCATCGCCGTCCGCTGCGGTTACCGAAGACGGATATCGGAAGAAGACGATCCAGCGCAGATAGGGCGTCTCCTTGGGCGGCGTCGCCAGCGAGACGTAGAGCATGTCCGGATTGACGGGGATCGTTGCCGTCCAGGTCCGGAACAGACGGTTGCCGCGCCAACCGCCGGGAGGCGGCGTGAAGGAATCGAGTTCGCCGCCATAGAGGCTGTTGATCCGGCTCTCGCGGAACTGCGCAAGCGAATCGAAGTGGATCTCCGTCATCCGTCCGAACTTGACGCCAAAGCTTTGTAGAGCCTCGGGAGCCGGTAGATAGGAGCGGAACGAGATATAGTCGCGCTGCCACGCCCGATAGGCGCGGTGCACCTGCGGGGCATGATAGGTGATGTACCAGCGGTCTAGCTCAAGCTGGTCGGCGCCCGGCAGCAGCTCGATCAGGATATAATGCTTGATCGCTTCCGCCGCCGCCCAGGCTGGCGTAGCGAAGGCCACGCTGGCCCCGGCCATACCGGAAAGAAGGGTTCGGCGGGTAAGCGCGTTGGGGGCTGTCATTTCGGAGCTCCGGCTGGTGCGGCCGGCAGTGCCAGCGCGACAAGGCGATGCGGGCTGGCGCGAAAGCCCATTCCGCAGACGATGAACTGCCGCCCGGCCGCCATATAGGTCATGGGCGGCCCAAGCGTGTGATCGGGAAGCGCGACCTCGCCACGCACCTCTCCCGTCCGCTTGTCATAGGCGCGCAGCACCTTCTTCGAGACGGGGCTATGCGGACCCTCGCCCAGGAACAGCAATGTGCGCGTGAGAAGCGGCCCGGTGCGGCCGGTGGTCCCGGTCCAGCCGGGATGATATGGCGCGAAGGCCGGCATGTCCTTCGCTCCGGGGCCGTTGGGACGGCTCCAGGCAATCTCGCCCCGATTGAGGTCGATCGCCGTGATCCGGCCATAAGGCGGCTTGAGCAGCGGCATCCCGCCGGGGCCACGCACGACGCTCGCCTGGCCCGCAATCTCCTGCGCGCCGTCGCCGGTATCGCTGCGCTTGCCCGAGGGGTCCAGCGCCATCGAGACCACTGCGGTCAGCGACGGCACGTAGAGCATGCCGGTCTCGGGATCGACCGCGGCGCCGCCCCAATTGGCACCGCCGACCCAGCTCGGCAGGACCATGGTCGGACGCGGGCCCAGCGGCGTGAACAGCGGGCCATGATCGTAGCGTCCGAGAATCTCTCGCGCTGATGCCTTCAGCTCGGGAGTGAAGTCGATCAGATCGGCATCCGAGACGCCTTGCCGCTCGAAGGGCGGCGGCCTGGTCGGGAAGGGCTGGGTTGCCGCGCTATGCTCGGAGGCGATTGCCGATTGGGGTACGGCGCGCTCCTCGATCGGCCAGAGCGGCCGCCCGGTGCGGCGATCGAAGGCGAAGCAGAAGCCATGCTTGGTTACCTGCGCCACCGCCGGCACCCGCGCGCCATCGACCGTCACATCGATCAGATTGGGTGCGCAGGGGAGGTCATAGTCCCACAGGTCGTGATGGACGATCTGGAAATGCCAGCGCCGCTTGCCGGTCCTGGCATCGAGCGCGATCAAGCTGTTGCCGAACAGATTGTCGCCGGGCCGCTCGCCGCCATAGAAATTGTTGGTCGGGCAACTGCACGGCAGATAGACCATCCCGAGTTCGTCGTCTGCGCTCATCGGCGCCCAGACATTGGCGTTGCCGTTGCGTGCCGCCGAACCTTGCTCCCAGCTGTCCGCGCCGAACTCCGTCGGCTGCGGGACGGTGTGGAAGGTCCAGAGCAGCTTGCCGCTGCGCACATCGAAGCCGCGCACGTCTCCGGCCGGCATCGGCGTCTGGGCCGTGCGGTCGTCGATATACTGGCCGACAACGACGACATCGCGGCAGATGAGCGGCGGGGAAGTCACCCCCATCAGGCTGCTCGGCGCGCCCGTGACCGGCCGCTGCAGCCCGATTGCGGAAAGATCGACCTCGCCTTGCTTGCCGAAATCGCGAACCGGCATGCCGCTTCGCGCATCGAGCGCGATGAGCCGATTGTCGCCGGTCGCGATCAGGATGCGCCGGTCCGGCCCATCGCGCCAATAGGCGACGCCTCGGTGCTGGAAGCCCTTGCTGGTGGGGTAGCCGCGCCGCCACGAGCCGGGATCGTGCACCCATAAGGTCTTGCCGGTCGCGGGGTCGATGGCTGCGACCTGCGACATGGCCGTGGACACATAGAGGGTGCCGTCTACCATGAGCGCCGTCGCCTGGAACTCGCCTGGCTTGAGCTCGGGATTGGCGGCCAGGATTGCGCTGTCCGGAGATATCCACTCCCAGGCGATTTCGAGCTCGGCGACATTGCCGGAATGGATCTGGTCGAGCGGCGAATATTTCGTGGCCGCGTTGGTCGCACCATAGACCGGCCATTCCTCCGCCTTGCGAGCATTGGCTATCGGGGCTGCATCGGCGCCGGCGGCGCCCGCAACCAGGATGACCGCCCCGCTCGCGAGCAGGGTGCGCCGGTCGATTCCGGGGCTGTTCGCAGTCATCGCTTCAATAGCCGCTGGCGAGGGCGAGCCGGTTCGCATGAAAACTGGTGTCGCCGAACATCTCGGCGAGCACACGGGCGCGCTTCATGTAAAAGCCGATGTCATACTCGTCGGTCATGCCGATCCCCCCGTGCATCTGGACGCCTTCCTGCACGACAATCGTGGTTGCCATCCCTGCCATTGCCTTTGCGACCGCGACCGCGGCTTCCGCATCCTCTCCGGCATCGAGCAATTGCTGCGCCTTGAGCGTCGCGGCGCGCGCCACTTCCATCTCGCTGTAGAGATGCGCCGCGCGGTGCTGGAGCGACTGGAAGCTGCCGATCAGCGCGCCGAACTGCTTGCGCTCCTTCAGGTAGGAGACGGCCATGTCCATCGCGCCGCCGGCGACTCCCAGCAGCTCGGCGGATGCCCCGATGCGCCCCGCTGCCAGCGCTCGCGCGAGCGGCACGTCGCCCTGGCCGACTTCGCCGACCACCGCGTCGGCATCGATCACGACGCCGTCGAGGGCGAGCCGCGCGGCGATGCTGGCATCGGCGAGGCGGAGCGGCGTGACGGTCAGGCCGCTGCTCTCCCGCGGAACGGCGAACAGGGTCGTGCCTTCCGCGCTCCGGGCGGCAACCAGCAGCAGATCGGCCACATGACCATGGGTCACGAATTGCTTCGTGCCCGTGAGGCGGAAGCCGTTGCCGGCGCGCTCGGCCTGCATCTCGATGCGGCCGTCATGCTTGGCGCGCTCGTCGATCGCCAGCGCCGCGACGATATCGCCAGCGACGATGCCCGGATACCAGCGCGTCCGAGCGGGGCTTTCGCGCAGCGCTTCGACTGCAGCGACCGCGGTCGTCAGGAAAGGGGAAGGCGAGAGGTTCCGGCCGATTTCCTCGAGCACCACGCCGGCCTCGACATGGCCGAGACCGAGGCCGCCGTCCGCCTCGGGGATCAGGATTCCCGTCAGTCCCATCTCCGCGAACTGCTTCCACAGATCGCGGGAGAAGCCGGTGGGATCCTCCGCATCGCGAAGGCCGCGCATATGACTGGGCGGCGCTTCGCTCGCGATGAAATCCTTGGCGGTGTCGCGCAGCATTGTCTGCTGTTCGTCGAGATACAGGGGCATGGTCTTCTCTCTTTCGCGAGGTCCGGGCGGGCTGGTCCAGGCCCAAGAATGGGTGAGGGCGTCAGGCCGGAAGCTCAAGGATCCGCTTGGCGATGATGTTGAGCTGGATCTCGGTTGTGCCGCCCTCGATCGAATTGCCCTTGGTCCGCAGCCAGTCGCGCGCCGCGGCACCATGGTGCGAGGCGTCGCTCTCCCATTCGAGCGCATCGGATCCGCGCGCCGCCATTAGCAGCTCGTGGCGCGCCTTGTTCAGCTCGGTCCCGTAATATTTCATCATCGACGGCTGGGCCGGGTGCGCGCGGCCGGCCTTGAGCTCATCCAGGAAGCGCTCGGACATCGCGGAGAAGGCTGCGGCGCGAACGTCGAACAGTGCGATCTGCGCGCGCAGCAGCGGATCGGCCAGGCGCCCGCTTCCGTCCACTCCGATGCTTCGCACCGCGGTGCCGGCGAGCGTGTCGGCACCATCCTCGAGACCCATGCCGGAGATCATCTCGCGCTCATGGCCGAGCAGATATTTGGCGACGTCCCAACCCTTGTTGAGGTCGCCGACCAGGTTTTCCTTGGGAACCTGCACATTGTCGAAGAAGGTTTCGCAAAAGGGTGAATAGCCGCTGATCAGCAGGATTGGCCGCGTCGAAACACCGGGGCTTTCCATGTCGAACAACAGGAAGCTGATGCCCGCCTGCTTGACCGACTTATCGGTGCGCACCAGGCAGAAGATCCAGTCCGCCTCATCGGCATAGCTGGTCCATACCTTCTGTCCGTTGACGAGGAAATGGTCGCCCTTGTCCTCCGCGCTGGTCTGCAGGCCAGCGAGGTCCGAGCCGGCATTGGGCTCCGAATAACCCTGGCACCAGCGGATCTCGCCGCGCACGATCTTCGGCAGATGCTCGAGCTTCTGCGCTTCCGTGCCATATTTGAGCAGCGCCGGCCCGAGCATTGAGATGCCGAAGCTGTGCAGCGGGTTCCGGCAGCCGAGCAGTGCCATTTCCTCGCGCAATATCTTCGCCTCCGCCGGCGACAGGCCCCCGCCGCCATATTCGGCTGGCCAGTCCGGCACGGTCCAGCCGCGCGACGCCATCGCGTCCATCCATTCCTTCTGTCCCGGCTGGAATTGCGCGCGCCGGCCGCCCCAGTTGGCGTCCTTGTCGGACTGCATCGGCCGGCGCATCTCGGGAGGGCAGTTCGCTTCGAGCCAGGCGCGGGTCTCGGCGCGAAATTGATCGAGGTCGGTCATGGTCTTCTCCGGTTTCGGGCCGTGCGCGAGCGCGCTCAGTTGAAGCTTTCGCCGGCCGCGGCCTTTGCGCGCAGCAGCTGCGACACCTCGAAGCCGTTGCGCTCGAGGCTGGCGACGATGTTGGAAAGTCCGACGGTGTCGGCCCAGAACATCGGGCCGCCGCGCCAGGCGGGCCAGCCAAAGCCGTATATCCACACGACATCGATGTCGGACGCGCGCTGCGCCATGCCTTCCTCGAGGATGCGGGCGCCCTCGTTGACGACCGGATACAGCGTCCCCTCAATGATCTCCTGCGCCGTAATCGCGCGCTGGGCCGCGCCGTTCTGCGCGCGAAATACCGAAATGAGCATGCCGACGCGCGGCGAAGGCGTCGGCGCGCGCTTCTCGTCATAATCGTACCAGCCCGCGCTGCGCTTCTGACCCCACCGACCCTCGGCCGCCAAGGCATCCCGCAAGCTCTCGATGCGGGCCGGATCGCGGTGCCAACCGATATCGAGGCCGGCGAGATCGGCCATCTGAAATGGCCCCATCGGCATCCCGAAATCGACATGAACCTTGTCGATCTGATGCGGCATCGCACCTTCCATCAGCAGCTTCACTGCCTCGTCCTGGCGCGGCATGAGCATGCGGTTCGCGATGAAGCCATGGCAGACGCCCGAGACAACCGGCACCTTCCCGATCTTTCGGGCGAGCGCCATCGCGGTCGCCAGCACATCGTCTGCGGTCCAGGTACCGCGCACGACTTCGAGCAGCTTCATGACATTGGCCGGCGAGAAGAAGTGGAGGCCGACAACGTCCTCCCGCCGGTTTGTCGCCGCGGCCATGTCGTTGATGTCGAGGAAGCTGGTGTTCGAGGCGAGGATCGCGCCCGGCTTCGCGATGCGGTCGAGCTTGGCGAACAGCTCCTTCTTGATGTCCATCGACTCATAGACAGCCTCGATGATGAGGTCGCAATCGGCCAGGTCGTCGAGACTGAGCGAAGGCGACAGCTGGCCCATTGCCCGCTCGACCTGCTCGGCGCTCATTCGGCCCTTGGCGGCCGTCGCCTCGTAATTCTTGCGGACCGTCGCAACCCCGCGATCGAGCGCATCCTGCGCCATCTCGACGATGGTCACGGGGATGCCCGCCGACAGGAAGTTCATGCTGATGCCGCCGCCCATCGTCCCCGCGCCGATCATGCCGACGCGCCGGATCGAGCGCTCCACGGTATCGCCAGCCATGTCGTCGATCCTGGCTGCCTTGCGCTCGGCAAAGAAGGCGTGGCGCAGCGCCCTGGACTGTTCGCCGAGCAGAAGCTCGACGAACACCTTGTTCTCCAGTTCCGCGCCTTCGGCATAGGCGAGGGGCGCAGTCTTCTCGAGGAGATCGACGATCGCGACTGGCGCCTCGGCCCCGGTAAACAGCCGCGGGTTGCGCTCGCGAAATGCCTGGAACGGGGCTATGTCCTGCGGAGCGGCGAGCGACGAAGCCCGCGGCAGCGGACGAAGATCGGCAACCTCGCGCGCGAAGGCGACGGCAGCCGCGACGAGATCGCCCTCGGCGAGCCGGTCGACGATGCCGGCTTCCTTTGCCTTGGCCGCGGAGATCGGCTCGCCCTTTGCGATCATCTCAAGCGCAAGCGCCGTGCCTGCGATCCGCGGCAGGCGCTGCGTGCCGCCCGCACCTGGGCAGATGCCGAGCTTGACCTCCGGCATGCCGAGCTTCGCCGACAAGGCGGCAACGCGATAATGGCAGGCAAGCGCGATCTCGAACCCGCCGCCGAGTGCCGTTCCATGAATGGCTGCGATGACCGGCTTCTCTGTAGCCTCGATTTTGTCGGCGAGTACGGGCAGGATCGGATCCGCCATTGGCTTGCCGAACTCGGCAATGTCCGCGCCGGCGAAGAAAGTCTTGCCTTTGCACGCAAGGACGACGGCGCGGACGCTCGCATCCGGCTCTGCCTCGGTCAGGGCTGCGGCAAGGCCCTGGCGCACATCGGCGCCAAGCGCATTCACCGGCGGGCTGTCCGTCAGGATGACAAGGATATCGCCCTGCCGTTCGGTCGCGATACGCGCCATCGATCTACCCCCATTTGCCGGATGGATTCGCTCCGACTCGTGTCGCGGCATCTCCTCGGCGCGACCGCCGCTAACGCAACCCAATGGAAATTGTCAAACAATCCTTGCGGGCTCTTGGCAGAAGAGGTCACGCATCAGGATGATGACAAGGCGTGCCGCGGCCGCCGCGGCCTGGGGCTGCCCCCGTTCGACGGCGGAGATCAGGACGCGATAGGCGTTGAGCGACTGGGCATCGGTCTGGCTGTCGCCGGGACGGATGAGGCGATGCTGCCAGAGCACGAGATTGCCGGCCTGGACGAGTTGCCGAAAGGCATGGCGGCTGTGGGCGGCAAGGCCGATGCGGCGGCCGATTGCGAAGGACAGGCGGTAGACCTCGCTGCGATCGCCTCCGCCTTCCGCCGCGACCTCCAGCTCGCTTAGTTTCTGTCGAAGTTCCTCGCCGACAGCAGCATCTGCCTTGCGCGCAGTCAGCTCGGCGCACAGGGCGTAGGCGTCTTCCATGAGCAGCGTGAGCTGCAGCAGCTCTTCATGCGCGAGGAGGATGACCTGGGCGCCGCGCCAGGGCTGAATCTCGACGAAGCCGGATTGGGCGACCGTCCGCAGCGCTTCGCGCACCGAGGGGCGGCTCGCA
Organism: Sphingomonas sp. OTU376; assembly: GCF_038440415.1. Lineage (NCBI taxonomy): Bacteria > Pseudomonadati > Pseudomonadota > Alphaproteobacteria > Sphingomonadales > Sphingomonadaceae > Sphingomonas > Sphingomonas sp. OTU376. Next base: position 115,546 of record NZ_JASATQ010000004.1, read on the forward strand.
CCATATCGGACCGCCAGATCCTGCTCGCGCAGCCACTCGCCGGGCGCATAAGCGGCGGACATGATGTCACGCTCGATACGCTCGGAAAGCCTGAGCTCCAGGGTTCGGGTATCGGCCGCGGGCTCGCTGTCGCTTGTGCTCATCAATTCCTCTTTGTAAGACAATCCCTACAGGATGCCCGCCGACGATCCAAGCCGTTTGCGAAACAAATAGCAGCGTCCGGACTCGGGAGCAGGAGAGATAGCATGGAGGAAAGGCCGAGTGCGGAGGCGGCGTTCGGCGGCTTTGACAATCCTCAGGCAGCGTTCGACCCGGATCGCACGTTGACGGGCGATCTCTCTGAGCTCTGGGCGCCGGCGCGTTCGAAGCGGCACGAGCAGGGTGAGGCGGGCTGCGGCTTCGTCGCGTCGGAGGTGAAGTTGCTTTCGGTCGATGCCCGCTCGATGATCACGCATGCCGCGGGGCTGATGGACGCCGCCCGATGAGCCTCCGCCAGCCACGTCATGCGCAAGGCGCGATCCAAAGGAGATAGGCCGATGCTGATCGGAACCCGCCGGGAAATGTTCACGACAGCCGGACTACTCGTGGCAGCGTCGGGCGCGCGGCCCGGCGCCGCGAGCGGCGGCCCCTCGATCGAGCAGGATCTCGCCCGATACATCGCCCTTGGCGGCAAAGCCTCGGGCGGGCCTGGCGACGAGGCAAGCGGCGTCTGGCTAGAGGCGGAGCTGAAGGCCTGCGGCTACGCGACCGAACGCCAAAGATTCGACGCGCCTTATTTCGAGACCGAGCATGCGGATCTCGTCAGCGGCGATGCGCGCGCCTCAGTGCTTCCTCAAGCGATCGTCGTGCAGACTGGCCCAGAAGGCGTCACCGGACGTCTGGTGCGCGTCACACCGCTGGTGCCGGCGGAGCAGGCGTTGCGGGGAGCGATTGCGTTGGTCGACCTGCCTTATGGGCGCTGGTCGAGCGCAGGCGCCAAGCCGATACTCGACACTGTCCGTGCAACCTTCGCCGATGGCGCGGTCGCAGCAGTGCTCGTGACCAACGGACCGACCGGCAAGGCAATCGCCCTGAACTGTGACGGCAGAAGGCCGGTGTTCGGCAGGCCGGTGGCGATCCTCGCCCCCGAATTGGCTGTTGCCTTCCTCGCCGCCGCCGCGGGCGGGGCATCGGCGACCTTGCGCCTGACTGGAAAGAGTGGGACGCGGCCCGCCTTCAACCTGATTGGGCGGCGGGAGCGTCCGGGGCGGCCCTGGATCATCATCTCGACGCCCCGCTCGGGCTGGTTCACCTGTGCAGGTGAGCGGGGCCCGGGCGTTGCGGCCTGGCTCGCCCTGGCCCGTTGGGCGCCGGGCGCGCTCCCGGATGCTAGCCTGGCGCTGATCTGCAACAGCGGTCACGAATATGAGCGCCTCGGCGCTGGATTCGCCCTCCAGGTCGCGCCAAATCCCTCGCGTACCGCCTTTTGGCTTCACCTTGGCGCAAACGTGGCTGCCCGCGACTGGCACGAGATTGGCGGGGGAAGGCAGTCGCCGCTGGAAACGGCCGACGCGCAGCGCTTCCTGATGGTCAGCCCGGCGCATCTGGAACTTGCGCGGCAGGCCTTCCTGGGCCTGCCGGGCCTTGGTTCACCCTATCCAGTCGGGGAGGGACCTGCCGGCGAGCTTTCGAACATCATCCGCGCCGGCTATGCGAGCGTTGCCGGCATCTTTGGCGCGCACCGCTATCATCACACGATGGAGGACGATGCCCACACCGTCGAGCCGCGACTGGTGGAGCCGGTACTTGGCGGGTGTCGCGCGCTCATCGAGCACGCTGGCGGACGATTTTCGGGGCCCTAGTCCACTTCAGTCTCGCGTGACCTGCTCTGTGCCGGCGAACTCATAAGTCGCGCACGGCGCGACGCAAGGTATGCGCGTGACGATCCGCTATCCTGACCCGGGCGGCGGACGATAGCGATGTGGGAGAAGGGCGGTGCGCCGTCTTGTGCCTGCCGCGATTCGCTTGCACAGTCCGCGAGGGCGCCTGGGTCACGGCGATCGAGTGCTTCGATCCTTTGGGCGGAGCCGAAACCATCCTTGCGAGTTAGGGGCTTAGCAACGCCGCCGCCAAGCCTGCCGGCCGAACACCCGGCTCTGCCGCCGGCGGATCTCCTGAACGCGCTGCAGGCGCTGGGCGGCGGGTTTGAAGGACAGGTGGGCATCGCGATCCGGGACGTCGATAACGGCTGGAGCCGGGGGAGGATGTCGCGCCGTTTCATAGCCGTCAGATCATTCCGCTCACTCGTGATCAATGGATGGACTGGCTCGATCCGGGGGCCAGCCGCCGAGGTGCTACGGCATCTGCCCAAGGGAAGCTTGCCGGTGTCGCAGGTTTATCCACCGCCAGCGGCGCAGACGATCTTCTTGTGAGCAGTCGCGAGCGACAGTGTTTCGATCTGGAGTGTCAGAAGAAATGGTGCCTCCCTCTCGATTGACCAAATCGCTCTTTTCCGCTCAATTGATCTAGGAATAGAAATCGCGCCGGGGGGACGATGACCGCTGAAGATGCGCTCAATTTGTCGGTGGAAGTGCCGAGGCTGAGAAGCAATAAGGGCGAGCTGTGCTTGAACGCGACCTTTGGGCGGTCGAGACTCAAGGCGCATTGGGTCGATGCTTTGGGCGTGAAAATCAGCCCATATTATATCGATTATGGCTTTCTTGCCGGAAATTTCAGCTTTCGTCTGAGCGGATGCCGCGCGCGGGCAAAGGATCGCTTGTCGCCTGGCAATGTGCCCGTCTTGGTCTCCGAGAAGATCACGAAGAGCACGGAGACAGCTGGTGCCGTCACCCGAACTAGTAAGGCGGGAGCGGGAATTTCCATCAAGGATGGGCCGACCGTCAGCGCGGAAGATGGCGACCAGACTACGAGCAGCGAAAAGTCGGGTGTTGTTGCCGAGATAACGCATGTTCGGGCGCTACTTCATTTGTCGGGCCCGGATGACAAGCCGGCTTGGCGCATTGAATCGGTGCTGAAGGATACCTGTCTGAGCGGGCGCGCTCCGGGCAGTGGGAATCCGCCGCTCGCCATCCTGCATTTCGACCAATATCCGGCATCGATCGAAGCGACATTTTCCATTCTTCCGAAAGATGTCGACGTCACCGAGATCAATCCCGGAAGTTTCTCGAAGGAGTGGATACCGAAAGCCGCGGTTGCACGCCGAGCATTGCGCAAGCGTTTGGCAAGTCTGGCTACCCATGGTGACGGATCTGTTGTAGTGAGAACGTACACGCTGAGTCCGATTATACCTTAGGTTAGGCTGGGAGATATTCGAGATGAGCAGCGAAGAATCCGCCCAGAATGAAGGGTTCGATCACGGCATCCCTTCCTTCGAAGACCAAGTCCAAGGAATTTTCAACGACATCCAACATGCGATCGAGAAGAGCGATACTGGCGATCTGCGGTCCTTGATGAAGAACCTCGATCTTAAAGATCTCGATGGTGAGGACCTCTCTGGCGCAGACCTATCCGGCCAGGACCTGTCCGGGCTGAGATTTCGGCACGTTCGGTTTGCGAATGCCGATTGTACCAGGACCGATTTTAGAGGAAGCGATCTTTCGTATTCCGATTTCTCGGGTTCCTTGATTCGAGGGGCCAGATTTGCCGATGCTACGCTGACCGGCGTCGTTGGTCTTGCCGATATCACGGTCGCGCAGGCGCGAGTTGAGGAACGAAGGCCTTCGGGATTATACGAATATGTGTTCCTAGCCCGCCAGGATCTGGCACAAGCGCAGGTGGATGCCTTGGCGGAAGCCGCCACAAAAATCATCGAGGACAATAATGGCAAGGTCGTGAAGACCGAAACCTGGGGTCTTCGCTCCCTGGCGTACCGCATCGCGAAGAACCGCAAGGCGCATTATGTGATGCTTGAGATCGAAGCGCCGGCGGGTGCGGTCGCGGAACTTGAGCGCCAGACGCAGATCAATGAAGACGTGATCCGTTATATGACGGTCAAGGTCGACAAGCACGAAACAGGCCCCTCGGTCATGATGCGCAAAGGTGCCCGCGAGCAAGGTGCGTTTGGGTCAGGGGATCTGGCCGCACCTGAGGGCAGAAGGGCGTCGCGGGCGCGCAGCGAAAGCGCCTGAATTGCACGCCGGTCGCTGACTGGTCATCGAAGGTGGTCGGCTGTTCAGTCCGATGGCCGTCCCTCGCGCGATATTCCAATCGCGCTCAACCCCTTCCTCGTAGAATTGCTCGAGACCCGGATAGGGCAGAGCTGACGTGCTCCCCAAAATTCCTCCAGTCATAACTGGAGTCCGGGGGTTGTCATCGTGCCCTTGCGGGCGGGGTTGCACAACCCGCCTGGCAGCATCGGCGGGCGTCAGCCCGCCTATCCCGCTATGCGGTCGCACATGGTTGTAGTCGTGGCGCCAGCCGCTCAGCACCGAGCGGGCATGGCTCAACGACGCGAACAGCGTCTCGTTCAGGCACATCCTCGACAGCCCTTCGGCGAGCGGCAGGCTTCACCAGTTTTTTGAGGCAACCTCCTTCAGCACTGCATTGTCGAGCATCGCGTCGGCCAGCAGTCGCTTCAACCGCGCGTTCTCGTCCTCCAGCACCTTCAGTTTGCGCGCCTGCGACACGTCCATGCCGCCATAGGTCGCCTTCCATTTGTAGAACGTCGCGCTGCTCACGCCGTGCTTGCGACACATATCCGCTGTCGATGACCCAGCTTCCTGCTCCCGCAGGATCGCTATGATCTGCTCCTCGCTAAACCTGCTGCGCTTCATCTCCGTCCTCCTCAATGAAGGACTCTAGCTCAAACTGGCAGAGTTTCTGGGGAGCACGTCACTATCAGGCCTCGCATGAGCTGTTTCGCGTAGACAGCTGGGCGTCGGTATTGCTCGGCCGGCGCACGATGTCGCGTGGCTATCACCAATGGCCCTGCATTGGGGTAGGTAATGAGCACCTCCGGACAAATGCTATCCGCGCTATTTCTAGATAGCACTCTGATCTCTCCCATGATTGTTTATGGAGATAGGAGGTCTCGATGCTCGATACTCGCTACGCTCGCCTGCTCGTCGTCGATGATTCACGCATGATCCGGCGCATCATCGCTAGCATGATACATGAGTTTGGAATCGCGCAGGTCGATCAGGCAGGCGACGGTGCTGAGGCGCTCAAAATGCTGCGGCGTTGCCGCTATGACCTTGTTATCTCCGATTGGTGGATGGAGCCGGTCAGCGGCTTCGAATTGCTCCTAGCTGTTCGCCAGGATCCGGCATTGGCCAAGATTCCTTTCCTGATGATCACGGCCGAACGGGACTTCGGTGAGGTCATCAACGCCAAAAGCGCGGGTGCGACCGACTATCTGTTGAAGCCGTTCACGGCAGAAACCTTGAACCGGAAGCTTGATCGCTTCGTGGTGAGCGATCTCATGAGTCCGACGTCCGCAGGAGCGCTGCGGACCGGTTGGCACGAAAGTGCCGACGAGATTTTTTGAAATAAACCGGAAACATTGCCAGACATTCCCTATAAGGCTTGAATGCAGCCGCGGCGCATTGAACGCCGAACGAAAAGGGGGAGCGGCCGGAATACCTAGATAATGAGAGGCACCCCATGCTTTGGTTTCGTGAAAAGGCTCCCATCCGACAGAAGACCCTAGTCGCATTCGGCTCTCTCGTCGCCCTGATAGCCCTTCTCGGGTTGGTCGCGCTGGCGCGTGGCGAATTCGTTACGGCGGGCCTCTCTGCTTGCGTGGCGCTAGGCGCTGCGATCCTGTCGGCCCATTATCGCAAGGCGATCTGCGATCCCTATGTCGATACGGTGGTTCGCATGGAGGGACTTGCCGCTGGCGACTTGAGCAGCCCCATAGCCTATACCAGCCATGAAGACTGTGTCGGACGGATGACACGCGCCATGTTTACCTTCCGCGATACGGCCGAGAAGCAGATGCAGGACGCCGAGGAGCAGGCGCAGATCGTGGGGATCGTCGGAGAAAGCCTGGCGAAACTCAGTACCGGCAACCTGACGGGTGAGATCGTCGCGGACTTTCCGGCCGCCTATGGCAGCCTCAAGATCAACTTCAATTCGGCGATCGAGAGCATGCGCTCGCTCATTGGCGCTGTGCTCGAGAATGCGCAAACGATCCGCACCGGTGCTGGTGAGATCGCGCAGGCTTCGGAAGATCTTGCGCGCAGGACTGAAGCAAATGCCGCAGGACTGCAGGAGACGTCGGCCTCGGTGACGCAGATGGACGAGCGCCTGAAGGAAAGCGCAGGGGCTGCCGCCCGGACGCTGATCCGTGCCGATGAGACAATCGCGACCGTATCGAGCGGCCGCGGTACGGCGGACGACGCAGTGCAGGCGATGAACCGGGTCAGCGAGAGTGCCAAGGGCATCGACAGCGTGATCGAAGGGCTGGACAAGATCGCCTTTCAGACGCGCGTCCTGGCGATGAATGCCGCTGTTGAAGCGGGCCGCGCGGGTGAAGCGGGCCGCGGTTTCGCGGTCGTTGCGGACCTCGTCTCGGCCCTCGCGATGCGAGCTGAAGAGGAAGCTGGACGTGCGCGCGAACAGCTGACCGCGACCCAAAGCGATATTATCGCTGCGGTGGACATGGTTCAGAAGGTCGATACCGCGCTGGTCGATATCTCGCAGAATGTGGAAGAAGTGCACGATCTGCTCGGCAAGATGGCTGCCGACAATCAGGCGCAGTCCAGCGCCATCACCCAGATCAATGTCGCCATCGGCGAGATGGACCATGCGACGCAGCAAAATGCCGCGATGGTCGAGGAGACCTCGGCTGCGGCGCGAAATCTGAGCAGCGAAGTTATCCTCCTCGCCGAGCAGGCTGGCAGGTTCGACATCGGAGCGGCGGCTGACGCCCGTCCAGATCGCACGGAAACGTTTCAGCGATCTTCAGCAGTGCGCGGGCTGTACGCGCGTCCACGCTCTGCCCGTTCCTATGCCGGTGGGGTGGGTACGGCCGCCGAGCCATCGAAAGAATGGGCAAGCTTCTGACTGCTTGCCCGAAGGGGGAGTAGCACCTGCGTCAGGGCCGCAGGTTCATCCAGCTCGAGCATGTCGCGGCTTATCCGGCGGCATGCGGGGGCCGAACCTTGTGGAGCGTGAAGTGGAAATACCTCTCGCTGACAATATGCTTTGGAGCCGGATATTATCCGGTGCCACGAATCCGGACATCAAGACGCTAGCCACCCGACTGATCATCACTCGGCTACGTATTTCGGTAAGGAACCAGGAGACGAATTTGCCGAACGCCTCGTTGGAGCTGCGCAACTTCTTCGTGAGCAACAAGTTTGCGCATCGCGATCTTGCCGCGATCATCGGAGCTTGATTCATGCAGAATGCATTCCTTCCCGTCGAGGCGGCCAGCGCGCTCGTTGCCTCCGGCGCTGTGCTCTTCATATCTGGACCCGAAACTTTGCTACGCCAACTGCCTCAAGGAAACTGGATTGGGGCTACGACCGCCTATTTCATCGTCGAGGGAGGCGGGGTCTCGCGGGAAGATCGGCTGTTCTGCACGCGCTTCGATGAAGCGGTGGCGGCCCGCAGCGCCATCCTGCTGGGGGATAGGCTCGCCGAACTGGTAGAGCGCCGTTACGATCACGGCTTCTCGTGCGTCGTGGTGCCGGCGTTCAGTGCGGCACTACAGCGCTACGCCGTCGAGGGACCGGATCTCTCCGGCCTCTACAATCAACCGGTCTTTGGATGGGTCGCCGGTGTTCACCTGGGCAAGGTCGGTAGCGAGACGCCGAAGGTCTTTGACGGTAAGACGGGCATCGTGTCGGAAGACGGTGTCGCGGCGCTTTGGATCGAACTTCCCGATACGATCGAGCCACATCTCGATATCGTCAATCTGTTCGATGCTGGTGACCACGAAGCCATCAGCTTCCCGGAGGCAGGCTTTGACGTGACGGATTGCTGCATCGACGGCGTCCACGCCAACCTGGCCCGATATGTTGTGGCGAACGGGCTGGATACGCGCCTTCCGCTCGTGGCCGACTACGCCGGGGCGATGATCAATGTCTCCTTTCAGGCGGTGGATGCCGAAAACGGTCGGGTTCGCTTCTATGCGCCGGTCGTGCCGGGCGTGACCTATCGCTTGGCTCGCCCGGTTGCCGATTATGCGGGAGCCTATGCGGCCGCGGCGGGCGATGGCAGGGCCGAAACCATGTTGTCCTGCAATTGCATTCTCAATTATCTCTATGCCGATCTCGAAGGGCATCCAACAGGCGGCTTCGTAGGGCCGGTCACCTTCGGTGAGTTCGCCTATATTCTGTTGAACCAGACCCTGTCCTGCTTCTCCCTTCGTGAAGCGCCACGCAGCACTTAGGAGTTGATACCAGATCAAGCGCTGATGTTCTGGGTGCATCGACGCTTCCGTCGTAGGTCTGCGTTAACGCCGAAAGGACACGTCAGCGGATTGCAGTCGAAAGAACAAAGTAAGTTGTAAATTGATGATGCGTAAAAATTAGCTGATTTGCCCTTCTGCACCGAATTGGAGCAATTTGCCTCCTTACGGATTGACACAATAATAGCGTGAGCGGAGCATTTATCATCGGCGGGAATGCCGAATCCTCGGATCCGCGCTATGGTTGATACATCGACGGTTGATTCCGACATTTTTGCGCTATTTGTGGATAGCGCTGCGGATCGGGCGCTTTTCGTTTTGGATCCCAGCGGCACAATTACGAGCTGGAACCGCGGGGCTGAATTGCTCACCGGCTGGACCTCCGAGGAGAGTATTGGGCGTACGCGCGAGTTCCTTTACCCGCATCCCACTGCCCAGCCTGCCGCCGATCTCAAGCGCGCCCAGGCCGGCGAGCGTGTCCATGAAGAAGCGCTGCGGGTCCGCAAGGACGGAACGGAGTTCCTGGCTGAAGTTTCGTTGACCGCCCTGCGAGATCCCAGCGGCCGGCTGCGAGGTTTTGGCGAAGTGCTGTTCGACATCAGCGACCGCAAGGCATCCGAACTGGCCCTCCAGCGCAGCGCGCTCCATCTGCGCTCCATTCTTGCTGCCGTTCCCGATGCGATGATCGTGATCGATCAGGCGGGGCACATCCAGTCCTTCAGCGCGGCGGCCGAGCGCCTGTTCGGCTATAGCGAGAGCGAGGTCGTCGGTCAGAATGTCAGCAAATTGATGCCGCAACCCGACAAGGCGCGGCATGACAGTTATCTCACCCGCTATATCGCGACAGGGGAGCGCCGTGTCATCGGCATCGGCCGGATCGTCGTCGGTCAGCGACGGGACGGGACCAATTTCCCGATGGAATTGGCGGTGGGGGAAACGCGCAGTGACGGGCACCGCATCTTCACCGGGTTCATTCGGGATATCACCGAAAAGCAGCGTGCTGAACTAAGGCTCGAGGAACTCCAGTCCGAGCTGATTCATGTCTCGCGCCTGTCCGCGATGGGAACCATGGCATCGACGCTGGCGCACGAGCTCAACCAGCCGCTGACCGCAATCGCGAACTATCTGGAAGCGGGTAAGGAAATGCTTCGGCAGGACGGCCCGGCTATTCGGGAAATGCTCCAGGAAGCGGTCGAGGAATCGGCGAAGGAGGCCTTGCGCGCGGGGGCAATCGTACGGCGACTGCGCGATTTCGTCGCAAGCGGCGACGTGGATAAGCATGTCGAACCTCTGTCCCAGCTCGTCGATGAAGCGAGCCGCCTGGCGCTCACCGGCGCAAAGGTGCACGGCGTGATTGCGAGTTTCGATCTCGATGAAAAGGCGAGAGTCCTCGCTGATCGCATTCAGATCCAGCAAGTCCTCCTCAATCTTATCCGCAATGCGATGGAGGCGATGAGCGAGGTCGAAATCCGCAATCTCCATATCACAACCGCGCAGGATGCGCGCGGCATGGTCCGCGTGTCCGTGCACGACACTGGTCCGGGCATATCACCGCAGGCCGCACCGAAGCTCTTCGAGGCATTCAGCAGCACCAAGGAATGCGGCATGGGCCTGGGCTTGTCGATCTGCCGCACGATCGTCGAATCCCATGGCGGTCGGATTTGGGCCGAGCCCAGGCAGGGTGGCGGGACGATCTTCCATTTCACTCTAGTGGGGGCGGGCAGCGAGTTGGAATGAGCGACAAACGCATAGTCTACCTCATCGACGATGAGGACTCTGTCCGCCGCGCGGCGGCTTTCATGCTTCGTGCAGCAGGCTTCGAGGTGAAGACCTATTCCTCCGGCGTCGAATTTCTGCGCGAAGCGGAAAAGACAGAGCTTGGCTGTATCCTCCTGGACGTACGCATGCCGGAGATGGACGGGCTGGAGGTGCAAAACCAGCTCAATGCGCGAGGCATCCGCATGCCCATCATCATTCTGACCGGACACGGCGACATCAACATCGCGGTTGCCGCGTTGAAGAATGGCGCTGCGGACTTCCTGGAAAAGCCGTTCGAGCGCACCGTGCTGCTACTCAGCATCGATGCCGCATTTGAGCGCTTCAGCCACACCGAGCGAGCGGATGCGAAGATACGACAGGCTCAGCTTCATCTCGCTGGTCTTACGTCGCGTGAAAGGGAGGTGCTGCGAGGCCTGGTGCGGGGCCATCCCAACAAGACGATCGCCTTCGATTTGGGGATTTCGCCGCGTACGGTGGAGTTGCACCGGGCAAATCTCATGAGCAAGCTGCAGGTTCGCAGCCTGTCGGACGCACTTCGTATCGCGTTCGCGGCGGGACTGGAGAACGAGCCTACCTAGGAACATCACGAGACGACGTCGTGGCTGGGATCGGCCATGCTCGGCCCATGATCCCTGCTGATGCGCAAGATAACCGAACTGTTCTTTTGGTCGATGGTGACGCCAGCGTTCGCCGGTCTCTTCATATGCTGCTCAAGGTGCACGGCTTCGACCTGAAAGCCTATCGGTGCATGAACTTGTTGCTGGATACTCCAGAGATTGCCGGAGCGGGCTGGCTGATCGCAGAACAGCATCTCCCCGATGGCAACGGGATTTCGATCCTATCAATTCTTCGTGCGCGAGGCTGGCACGGTCGCGCGTTGCTATTCACGACATCATTTGATCCATTCCTGGTGGAGGCGGCGTTGGACGCGGGCTTCGAAGCGGTCCTGGACAAACCGCTGATTCCGCGGCGTTTGCTCGCTTGGCTGAAGATGGAAAGGATTGGAGAAGAGCCCATGCCGAGTATTCGCTCGTAAGGTGGGTCGCTCCGGTGGCATCGTGCGATGCAGGAACGGTCCTTGCTGGCTTTTTTGGGCGGGGTTGGGCAACGCTACTAGCATCACCTGTTGATGGGAGTGCTTCGATGACTCCTTCCTTGGAAAAACTGGTCCAATTCTGAAGATAGCCGCGTGTGGCGTAGGGTTTGGAGAAAACTATGGGACGTCATTATAATTACGCCTGAGCAGATCATCGCGAAGCTGTCCGCCAGATCCTCTCGAGAATGACAATAACCCGAGCAGTGGCGGTGGCGGTGGTGGCAACGGCGGCAACCAAGATTATCACGACTGATCCCAACGAACGCTGCGATCAGTCCGATCAGTTCGCCGATCATTGGGGTAACGGCGCCGGCGTGAACGAATGGCCGCTTTCGGGACTTGCAACAGCCAGGCCGAACGGCAGCAACGGGGGCGCTTAGCCGACCGGCAGGTCGCGCCGGAAGCTGCCCGGCAGATTTTCGACTTTATGCCGACCGTCCGCTCTTGGGGGATGAGGCGGCAATAGCTGCCGTTGCGGGACCGGCTAGCGCGGGTGACCGCTAACGCCCCAAAGTCAGCCGTTTCCTACGTATCGCTAGACTTCCGTCAGTTGCCGTTCGTCAGGCCTCGCTCGCGCGCTCAGCTTTCTCGTGTGTAGCCCGATACCGCGGCGTATCGTCGGAGTTCCTCGAGCAAGGCATGGCAGGCTCCATCTTCCGATGAAAAGGTAGTTAGCCCGGTTTCGAGGCCACGCTCAGCGTAGAACGTTTCCCAGACCCCGCGTCTCTCGCGGATTACAAAGCACTCGGACGGCACAGATGCTCCCAAACAGAGCATATCTGTCGGGATGCCTTCCAACTTCATCATTTCGACAAGATCGTCTCGCGTCATCCCGCTTTGGGTAAGGCGTTGAACGTTCACTATCCAGAGTTTTCGCGCTGAAAGCTGCCGGACCGCTACCCACCCCAAATGGTGGCCGTTCGCGGCTAAAGTAGCGCGTCCCGAGAGCCGACGTTAGGATCGGTCGGAAATGGAATCGGGGGAAGCATGAGAGCAGCATTCTGGCGTTTCGCACACCGGCGATATCAATTCAGAAAACCACTGATTCTTGTCGATGTCGCAGCGTTCTCATGGTTTGCGTTTTTCGCGCTCGTTTACGGAGCAGCTTTGCTGGCGGGCTGGGTACCGGATGTCATGGAGGCGCTGGTTGGGATCCTCTTGGTTGGTGGACCCCTTACGTTGGGGGTGCTTCATCGCCGTATTCGGATCGAAGCGGCCAAGTCACCGGATGCGCTTTACAGGAAGCGGTTGCAAGCAAATCGCTGATGGGCGGTGTCCCGCGTCCGTGGGCAAAGGCCGCACTTCCGCTAACACCCAATCTCGGCCATTGCGGCCGAAATTTGAGCGGCAAAAAGCGGTCTGGCCGCTAACGCCCCAATTGCCGCCACTACCTAATCGCCGTATCGATTGTCGATGCGAAATCCCTTCACCCCTTTGCTCGGACTTCTCGCGCTAGGCGGCTGCGGTGTCGGAACCGCTGCACGGCCAAGCATCACGTTCAATGTAGAGCCGAATGTCATGGGGTTTCCGCTATCCCTCGCCGTGCACAATGACAGCGGTGACCAGCTTTGCTTTCCGCAGTCGCATTTAACGACTGAAAATGCGAACGCTGTTCAGTTTAAGAAAGACGGTCATGAGCCGGAACGTATTGGTAGTAGCGAATATATCGATGAAATGCCTGCTTCCGGCCCCTTCTATTTTGCCTCGCCTCACCGAGTAACTAGGCTACCAATCGACACTGATTATTTGGTAATGCCGACCGATAAATATGACTTCAAGTTTGAATTGGGCTGGTTTCGATGCAATGACCTCGACTCTTCGCGCATTATATCAACGCAGAGGTTGACTACAGCTTTGATCTCTGGCCGTGTGACATACACTGCTATTTATGATGACGGCCGTGCCGGGAGGTTCCGAGAGCCTGACTAACGGCATCTAACCACCCACAGTCGGCCATTCGGCCTTCGCGGCGATAGCTGCCGTTTATGGGTTTACGATCTAATCGATCGGCGTAACCGATATGAGCTTGTCGACGACTATCTCGTGAGCAGACACACCGAGATGACCGTGGTGACCGGGAAGCAGCGTTCGCCTGCCAACGAACTCGATAGCGTAAGTCTTTCCTGTGATTGTTTTTCCACTCGGCCGAACGTCACCTGGGAAGGTGATCCAGATATGCCCGTCCTTACCATCGTCTTGACACGATTGGGCAGGTGCCGGGCAGAAGCGTTGCCCTTCAAACGCATCTAACCACAATCCTCGCCATCTTTGAGGCTTGGTCATGGCGAAGCATTGATCGGTGCGCTCTGGCATCGTGTCGATACCGCCGAACCGTATTGCTTTTAGACAGCCCGCTGTCATCCCCGGTGACTCAAGGCTGATCCTCCGCATAATCTCGTCTGAGACCTTCGGCTTTGGACGATGGCAGGAACTTGCACCGACAAGGGCCAAGGTCGCCGCAACAGCTGTGAGGACTTTCGAGTGCACATTGGAAGCGTGGCCGCTGTCCGGAAAGTTGGCAAGTCCGCTAATCGGTTGTTCCGCCTACAAGCCGCCGTTCCGCTTCCCACCCAATAGCAGACGCTTATGTATGTGGCCGGCAGTCGCGAGGGTCGTCTCCTCCGAGCCTACTACTCTCGCAGTGCGGGCCCGACCTGCCAACTTCGCGCATCGCGCGCGCGGCCTCGTCAGCTCGAAGAAGATATAGGGTCGCGAGCCAAGCGTGATGGCGTGCCTCGGCTCGACCGCTCATTTCTTTCGCGGCCTGAAAATGACGATCCGCCGAGGCTCTATAATAATCGATCGCATCCATCTTTAGGCATGCTCCAGCGCGCCATTTCATTCCACCATTGTTCCCGGGCAGCAACCCAGCTTAGATGAGCCGATGCGGGCTAGTCTCATGCACATGCCATGTTTTCCAAATCGGTAAGATGGCACCCGTTATATTACCGAATTGCTCTGAAATGCTTTGTTGGTGTGACATCGTCCCCGCTCCTGAGTTAGGCGAAGTATCGAGCCTAGGGGCGTCGGATCGATTAAGGGAATTGGAATTGATCGAACAGGCTCGCGAATGTAACCGGCCGGGGCTCGCAGAGCTGCGCCGTCAGGCGCGCGTGCTGACGAGCGGCGTGTTTGGCATGAGCGGCGACGCCGAGCTCTCTCAAATCGTTGAGCGGGTCGCCGCAGAGACCGGTTTTCCCTTTTCCGCAGTGTCTATCGTTGACCGCTCTACTCTGTGGCTCGCCGTCGCCTACGGCTTCGATCCTAGGGAGTTCGCCAGGCCCGACAGTTTCTGCGACGCCGCGATTGGAGTTCGCAATTACGCGCCTTTGTGTGTCCCCGATGCTTGGCACGAGCCACGCTTCAAGTTCGCTCCAGCGGTGCTTGAGATGAACGTGCGAGCCTATTTCGCCGCACCTCTCGTAACCAGCGATGGTTTTGCGCTGGGTACATTATGCCTTCTGGACCAGAAACCCCGGACCGTGGACGCGAGCGGCCTTGAAGTCCTGAAATCCCTCGCAAGCCAAGCGACCGAGGTGATTGAGCGCGAGGCAAATGCGCTTGCGTACGCGAAATATGCGATCGCTGAGCTCAGTACCCGCATCCGTTTCGCCGTTGCAGACCAGAACGACGCTGAGGTGGCCGTGCTCGATGAGGAACTTCGTCGGATGGAGGCGAAATTTGGGACTCATTGGAAATAGAAGCTCTGGGGCTGGTCGCATGTAGCTCGCAAGATGGGCCGTTCGAACGTCTGCTTTGCCGAGGGTAGCGCTGGGAACGGTCGGGCAGCAATCCACCCAATTGCAGACATTCTCACACACTTGGATTAGCCGACTGAGAGGAGCCGGTGATGACCAAAATTGGAGTCGGCGTGCTAGGTCGGGAACAACTCGCGTCTCAACTTCGCGTCAAGCCGCCATATGACGAAACCATCGAGCAGATTGCAGCTGAAGCACCCAGCGAACTTGGAGCTATCGCGCACTACGCCCTCTTCTGGGGTGTGTCAGACGATGGATACGGGAGTGGCCTCATTGGTCGGTCAAGCCGAGAGTTGAGGCGCAACCTCATTTCGGTGGTGAAGCAGTATGAAGATCAGTTGGAAAATTGGTTAGCTGGGCCGGCGGCGGAAGGTCCAGATTACACCATTGCCTACATTGCCTACTCCGCCCTCATGATGGCTTCCGACGAGGCAGGATCATTCGAGGTCGATGACCGCTAGGGTCAGGACCCATTGATGTGAGCGTCGCGATCTGATTCAGGCTCCGCAAGGAGACTGACTGTGAGCAACCTGTACTGGCTGACGGACGAGCAAATGGCGCGGCTCGAGCCGTATTTTCCAAAGAGCCATGGCAGGCCGAGGGTTGAGGATCGGCGTGTGCTGAGCGGGATCATCTTCGTCAATCGCAACGGGCTGCGCTGGCGGTACGCGCCGAAGGATTACGGCCCGCACAAGACGCGCTACAATCGTTGGAAGCGCTGGGGCCAGATGGGCGTCTTCACGCGCATGATGGAAGGGCTCTCGGCCGGCGCTGAGCGCAAGACGGTGATGATCGACGCGACCTATTTGAAGGCGCACCGCACGGCATCGAGCCTGGCGGTAAAAAGGGGGATCTCGGCCGCCTGATCGGCCGCACCAAAGGCGGCATGAACACCAAGCTCCATGCCGTCACCGACGCCAACGGCCGCCCTTTGAGCTTCTTCATGACCGCCGGCCAGGTCAGCGACTATATCGGTGCAGCAGCCCTGCTGGACGAATTGCCGAAGGCTCAATGGCTGCTCGGCGACCGGGGCTATGATGCTGACTGGTTCAGGGACGCGCTGGAGGAAAAAGGCACAAAGCCCTGCATCCCGGGCCGGAAATCGCGCAACGAGCCCATCAAATACGACAAGCGCCGCTACAGACGCCGCAATCGCATCGAGATCATGTTCGGCCGCCTTCAAGGACTGGCGCCCCGTCGCTACCCGTTACGACCGCTGCCCCACCGCCTTCTTCTCCGCCATTGCGCTCGCCGCCACCATCATCTTCTGGCTATGACCAATGAGTCCTGACCCTAGTAACCCGCTTAGGAACGAGAAATCTGGTTTACCTACTCCTCCATCCTCATGGCTCACGATGAACTTACCTCCGCAAGGCTACGGAAAGGCTCTTGCCGGAGCCCCTGATTTACATTGTTAAAGGGATGGCGGTTGCAATTTCGGGCTGAAGGAACCTGTATGCACTCCGCACCTCAAGCTGAAACCTCAAAACTCGCCCTGATCGCCGATGTCGGCCACAATGCGATGCGCCTCGGTCTCACCGATGGCGACGGCCGCCTGCGTCGCGAGACGATCCGCACATTCGAGTCACACGAACAGTCGAGCATATCGGGCGCGTTCAGTAGCTTCAGCCGGAGTTGCGCACTGGAGGAGCTGCCGCGCCGCTGCGCGATCGCGATATCGGGTGCGGCTGTGGGCGACACGATTTCGGTGCCCAACAGTCGCTGGTTTCTCTCGCGATCCGGCCTCACCGCAATGCTGCAGGCCCCGCCGCTCATCCTTAATGATTTCGCGGCCAATGCCTGGGCGCTGAGTGCGCCCGATAGCGATGCGCGCATCGAAGCGATGGCAGGCGCACCGTTCAGCGCCGAGGAACCGGGTACGCGCTGCCTTATCGGGGTCGGTAGCGGGCTGGGTATCGCAGTAATCGTGCGCGACGAGCAGGGCCGAATCAACGTGCTGCCTACTGAGGGTGGTCACTGCCATTTCATGGCGGGACTCGCCGAACTCGACCCGCTTCTCGACGGGTGGCGCGCCAAAGAGCCTGTGACCGCCGAGGACCTGCTCTCGACGCGCGGTCTTCTAGCGCTCTATCGCATGGTGGTCGGGAGTGAAGGGGCAACTGCGCGTGCGAGCGATACCGAGGGAGTGATGCATCTCGTGACGCATCACGATCCACATGCGAGCCGCGCCGCAGCGCTGTTCGCCCGTGCGCTCTGGTATTTCGCTGGCAATATGGCGCTCGCTTATGGGGCATGGAACGGTGTGATGATCACTGGAAGCCTCGCCCGGGCACTGCGCTCGGAAATCCGAAGCCCGGATGCAGCCCGGTACTTCGTCGTACCAAGCCCTTGGCAGCGCCAACTCCGCGAAGTGCCTCGTGTGATCGTATCGCTCGAACATGCCGAGCTGCGCGGCGCGGCGCAGGCGCTGCTGATCCACTAGACGCTGATCTCGCTTATCACCCCGGCTCTATGCTGGCGGACGATGGCTTTCGTCCCATGTGAGAATAGTAGCAGCGCCAATCAGGCGCTGGAAGCGGGTCCGCGCTAACATCGCCTACAAGACGGCGCGTCTCGCGCCACCAGCTCTGCGCAGGATGGCTGCTTTTGAGATTTTGGAAGCTGCGTCCCAACGGTTGATATTTGGGGCTCGTACCTGCCGGTTCGGCATCGTGAACGACGACCGCACAACTCGCCCAGGTGCGCCAAGCCTGCCCGTCCGGTTTTCACAAAGTTCCGGCCGTTCGCGATTTATGATTCTACGGCCCGGGACCGCAATCGATAAGGTCGGTATTTTGCTTCCCAGACGCGGGCCGCGATGCGTGCATCGAGCGTCGCCGCATCGCACGGGTCGGCGACGCCGTCCGCCTGCGCCTGACGCGCGACGGCCTTGGCGACCGCGATCGCAACGGTGCGCAGCTCGGTGACGGGCGGCAGCAGCAATCCGTCCTTGTCGATAACGGTGGGCGACAGTTCAGCGACCCTCTTCCCGGCTGCCATGAACATCGTGTCGGTGATGCGCCGCGCGCCCGCCGCCAGGACGCCCAGGCCGACGCCCGGGAAGATGTAGGAATTGTTCGTCTGGTTAACCTTGGCGATCTTTCCTTCCCAGGTAACTGGCGGGAAGGGACTGCCGGTCCCAATGAGTGCGCGCCCGTCGGTCCAGGCGACGAGTTGCTCGGGCGTGGCCTCGGACCGCGAGGTCGGATTGGAGAGCGGGAAGATCACCGGCCGCTCGACCGATTGCGCCATCGTGCGCACGACCGACTCGGTAAAGGCGCCGGCCTGGCCCGACACGCCGATCAGCACCGTCGGCAGGGCATTTCGCACCACGTCGATCAGCCCGATCGCACCAGGCGCCTCCAGCGACCAGCCTTCAAGATCGGCAGGACGCTGGAGGAAAGGCCGCTGGCCGGGCGTGATGTTCTCCATGCCGTCGACCAGCAGGCCGTAGCGGTCGATCAGGAAGAAGCAGCGGCGCGCTTCTGTTTCGCTCAATCCGCCATCCATCATCGCCTCGAGCAGGAGCGAAGCGATGCCGCAACCTGCCGAGCCCGCGCCCAGCACGGCGATGCGCTGCTCGGTCAGCGGCACGCCAGTCACGTTGACCGCAGCGAGCAGCGAACTCGCGGCAATGGCGGCAGTACCCTGGATGTCGTCGTTGAACGTGCATAGTCGGTCACGGTACCGGTCGAGTAGGCGCGCTGCGTTGGCGCCGGCAAAATCCTCCCAATGCAAGAGCACGTCGGGCCAGCGTTCCTCGACGGCGCTCACGAATTCTTCGATGAATGCGTCATATTCCGCGCCCCGCACCCGCTCGTGCCGCCAGCCGACATAGAGCGGATCATTGAGACGGTCCCGATTGTCCGTGCCGACATCGAGCAATACCGGGAGAGTCTCGTCCGGATGGATGCCAGCGCACGCCGTGTAGAGGGACAATTTGCCGATCGAGATGCCCATGCCGCCGGCACCCTGATCGCCGAGCCCGAGGATGCGCTCCCCATCGCTGACGACGATGATGCGCACCCGATCGAGGCGCGTCGCTGCGAGGATCTCCCGGATGCGATGGCGGTTCGGATAGCTGATGAACAGGCCGCGCGGTTTGCGCCAGATCTCACTGAAGCGTTCGCAGCCTTCACCGACGGTCGGCGTGTAGACGAGGGGCAGGGTCTTTTCGAGATCGTGGCAGACGAGCGCGTAGAACAACGTCTCGTTGGAATCCTGCAGATCCCGCAGGAAGGCATAGCGTTCGAAATCGGTGCCGAAGGCGAGCAGAACCCTCCACCGGCGTTCGACCTGTTCCTCCAGCGTGCCGACATTGGGCGGCAGCAAGCCGTGCAGTTGAAAGGCGTCGCGCTCGCTCTCGGTGAAGGCGGTGCCCTTGTTGAGCATCGGCTTGTTGATGAGATCGAGGCCGGTCAGGTTCGTCTCGATCGACTGGGTCAGATCTTGTGGCGTCTTCACCGGTATCGGTCTTCAAAAAGCTGCATCACAGTCCCATAGCATCTTGCCAACAGATAACCTCCCCGGGGCTCGCCAGTCGAACGGAGCGGGGCGCTCATTCGCCAAGCTATCGTAACAGCGGATTTCGTCCCGCAGGAATAGCACGGGCTTCGCAAGGCTTGTCGCCGCCTCGCGTCATGGCCAGGCCCGCTCGCCCGGCTGGGCGGTCCCACGCACGCGTGGCAGCATGATCAGCGGCCAGGGATTGGGCATCTCGCCGACCGGTACATGGATCAGTGCCGGTTCGTTCGCGCGCAGTGCTTCGGTAAGCGCGCGTTCGAGCGCTTCCGGCGTCTCCGCCCGTGCCGAACGAACGCCGAAGCTCGCACCAAAGGCCACGAAGTCGGGATTGTGCAGGCGATCGGCGATGCGCCGGCCGCCATAGGCCATGTCCTGGATGCGCCGCACATTACCGAACGCACCATCATCGAACACGATCGTCACCAGCGCGATATTGTGGCGGACCGCGGTCGCGAGCTCGAATGCCTGATAGCCGAAACCGCCATCGCCCGCGATCGCGACCACCGGCCGGTTGCCGACCGCGACCTTGGCGCCGAGCGCTGTCCCGAACCCGAAACCGAGATTGTCCTGCTGCCCGCCCGACAGGAAAGTGCGCGGATGCGCGGCCTGATAGCCAAGCCTTGCCGCGAACCCCATCTGGGTCACTTCGTCGACGAGGATTCCCTCAGGCGGCAGCGCGCGGCGGATCGCGGCGAGGAACGCCATCTGCGGAGCGAGGCGGCCGAGTTCCTGTTCCATCCAGCCGCGTTCCTCCGAGAGGTCGCGGGGAGCGCGTGCCGAATTGTAGCGCGGCAATGCCTGGGCAAGTGCTTCGAGTGCCGCGCCCGCATCGGCGACGATCGCGCAATCGGGATTGCGGAAACGCCCCGGCTCCTCGGGCTCGATATCGATCCGCACGATCTTGAGATCGTCGTCTGTGCCCCAGACGCTCTGCTGGGTGTAGAGGCGCGTGCCGACTGCGAGGACGACGTCTGCCTCGCGCCACAGGCGGTGCGCAATCGGCAGATTGATCGCGAGCGGGTGGGTGCCGGGAATCGCGCCATGGCCCCGCCGATAATAGCCGACGGGCGCCTGCAGCATTTCGGCGACCCGGATAAGCGCCGCGCTGGCCTCCTGCGCGCCCCCTCCAACCATGATGAGGGGGCGCTTCGCCTGACCCAAAAGCTTCGCCGCCTGCGCGATCGCATCGCTGTCGACTTGGGGTTGGACGACCGGGAGGGGAAGGGCGGAGGCACCGGGGCCGCGCGCCGGCCAGGTGTCGATCGCGCATTCAAGGGCTACCGGACCCGGGCGGCCCGAGCGCGCGAGCTGGAGGGCCGTTGCCACCTTCATGCCTGCGTCGGCTGGCCCCTGAATACGCTGTGCATCCTTGGTGACGTGACGAAGCAGTCCCTGCTGGTCGCGGATCTCATGGAGATGTCCATGACCGCGCTCGAGCGCGTTCGACGGGATCTGCCCGGCCAGGGCGAGCACCGGCGCGTTCATGCCATAGGCGGTCAGGAGCGCGGCCGAGGCGTTGAGGATCCCGGGTCCGGGGACGGCCGCGAAGACCTGGGGACGGCCGGTCGCGAGCGCCGCGCCCAATGCCATATAGCCCGTCGTCTGCTCGTGGCGCGCATGGATCGTCCGCACCCGAGCGCGCGCATCATAAAGCGCGTCGAACAGGGCATCATTGTGGATCCCCGGCACGCCGTAGACGACGTCGATCCCATGGGCCTCGAGGGTCTCGACGGTCAGTTCGGCTGCATTCCTCGTCGTAATTTCTCGTGACACCGAAATCCCCAATCTGTAATAAACTCTCAACAACAAGGAGAGTATAAATAATGAAACCCGCTTACTGGATAGCGCGATCTCAAGTAATCAACCCAGATGAGTATTTTGAATATGTAAAAAGGGCCGGCCCCGCATCCCGTGAGTTTGGAGCGGAGATCCTGTCTCGTGGCGGGCGCTTCGAGATACTTGAGGGAACCTTACAGTTTCAGCGGTTTGTTCTGGTGAAATATCCTTCGTTCGACGCGGCGATGGATTTCTATCATTCGCAGGCCTATCGCGAGGCGGCCGCCTTTCGTCTGGGTGGCGCCGGCATCAACGAGCTGGTGATCGTCGAGGGCGAGGATAGCGGTTGAGCCCTCATCCAAGCTTTTCCTGAAAGAAGGGGATGAAGCGGCTCGC
This sequence comes from Sphingomonas sp. OTU376, assembly GCF_038440415.1. Taxonomy (NCBI): domain Bacteria; kingdom Pseudomonadati; phylum Pseudomonadota; class Alphaproteobacteria; order Sphingomonadales; family Sphingomonadaceae; genus Sphingomonas; species Sphingomonas sp. OTU376. The sequence goes on from NZ_JASATQ010000004.1 coordinate 137,231, forward strand.
CAGATGGTCATAGGCAAAGCCGCTGGGCACGACTTCGCCGAAATGGCCGAGAACCGGGAACAGTTCGAGCGTCACGTCCCCGTTACCGGCAGCCACCACCTTGTCGCGCACCAGGATCGACTGTTCGACTGGCGCATGCATGTCGTGCTCGCCGTGGAGCAGCAGGAGCGGCTGGACGATGCCCTGCACATGGTCGATCGCCTGGATCTGTTCGTAAAAGGCGCGGTTGGCGACGGGATCACCGAGCCAGCTCGTGATCAGGCGATGCCGCGCCGGCGCGAAGGCGGCGGTGCCGAATGCCTGCTGGAGGAAGTCCGACACCGCGCCGAATGTCGCGACCGCGCGGAAACGGTGATCGGCCGCGGCGGCCCGGAGCACGGCATTGCCGCCGCGCGACACCCCGAACAGGCCGATCCGGCCCACATCGGCGAAGGGCTGTTCGGCGAGCCAGTCGAACGCGGCCGAGATGTCGTCGGGATCGTGCGTCGGCAGGTCGCCGCGATAGTTCATGCTGAGCACGTGAAAGCCGGCCGCGCGGAGACGTGAGGCGGCCCATTCGACGATCTCGAACATGCCCGTGCCCATGCCACCTGGACAAACCACGATCGTCGCTGCGGGCGCATCGGTCGCGGCGCGATAGAGCAACGTCTTGACCGAAGTGCCGTCGGGGAGCGGGATCGAACTGGTCGCGCCGGTCAGCAGCACCGGTCCGCCGTCACGAGGCGTGAGTTTCATGCGATACCCCTGTTCTTGACGAGATGGGTCGGGGGGGGGGGGGGGGGGGGGGGCGCCGCGGCCGGGC